>JACQNB010000075.1 GCA_016203265.1 Candidatus Woesearchaeota archaeon
AAAATATCTTGAATATATAACGAATTCTCAACTCCTATTAGCATTATTGAAATCTCCGAAAAGCCTCATTGAGTTAGTGCACGCAACACCGCGCACGATGAAGAAAATCATAGAAAGAAACATTAACGCTTCCGAAATGAAGTAAGTGTCAATTCTCTCTCCAACACTTCCTTCTTTCCAAATGAGATGTTGACTGCTGCTGTTCGCACTTTCGTGCACGGCTCAACTAACTTATGCACTTCCGTCACGAATCCCAAATCATGCAGTTTCTGAATCGTGACGATCTGTCGCATACTCAGTTGTTCATGCCCTAATTTGCACTCCACAAACTTCATCTCGCCTGAGAGAGGATGATAACAAAGGAAGTCAGGCATGCCATGATGAACCGAAGAAAGGTAACACACGCGATCAAGCACGTCCTCGCCTTTCATCTCTTTCAACAAGTTCGAAAGCAGTTCATAGTGTTTGCGCACGTGAGGATACATATCGCTATACGCGTGCAAAAATCCTCCTCTCCACACGTGCCAGCCCTGCTTCTGCAATCGGCGCCGTAATTGCAGTTCAGAAAGCCCAATGCGGCTTTTGTACGGATAGTTGCGCATGGGGACATAAACAGTCTTGATGATGAGCCCAAATTCGAGAAGCGTTGCCTGGCGCACGAAAAGGAAGGAAAACAGTCATTCAAATAGGCTACGCATACATGTCCAGTGCAAATCTAACGCTTGCGTTTCTTCGGCTGGAACAACGAAGCCAGAATCCAACCCAAAGCAATGCCGCCAAACACGAGCAAAAGGTCGGAAAGCAACGGTATCCGCAGGCTCGGCTTGGATTCCGCAAAATACACGTCCAGCGTGCTCAATTCGTTCGCGTATTCCGCGAACAATAGCGCCGAATACTTGTCCTCGGACTGCAAGGCCTTCGCATACTCATAGTAAGAATAACCAATAATGGGGAAAATCTGTTTTGCCTGCGCGCGAACTAGCGCGCGCTGTGTCGCGGCCAACTTCACCGAAATAATCTCATCCGTCCGATTCTCCTCAACGCCCAAGACAGAAAGCACGCTGTCGGCTTCGGATTTGGCTTTGGCCGCCTCATGCAAACAGATGATGTACTGTCCGGTCTTGGCCTGCTCTTCCGCATAATTCAAGGTCTTGCGCGTCTGCTGCAGACCGTCAGGATACACGGTCTGGACATAATTATAGCGTTCTTCGGCCTCCCCGAGTTTCTCTTCGCACGAGCGACGGAGACTTTCGTTCGTGAACGTCGCCTTGCGTCCAGGAGTTCCGAAGAACGTGCCCCACGCGCGTGCGCTATTGAGCCGTTCAATCGCGTACGCCAGTTCGCGCGTGTTCTCGGGCGTCACCGAATTCTCTTTCGCCAATCGTTCCAGCGCTTCCTGCGCTTCGCCGATGCGTTCCTTCACGAGCATGTACGTCTGCAAATCAGTGATGGTCGTCAAAGGCTGCTCTTCGGCATTAAGAGCGAATGTCGCCTTCAGTTCTGCCGCGACGCGTTCCTGGAACTCGTCAATCATGATGCCTTGCAATTGGTATTCGGTATTCTCGAGGTTCGCGCGGAAACAGTACGACGCCGCGGAATAATATTCCCCCTGCGCCGCGTACGTGTCGGCGATGGACGTGAAGTTCTCAGCGCGGGACGTCAACGGCTCTTCTCCGCAAAGTTCATCAGCCACCTTTTGCATCGTCGCCTTATACGCGGGATCCATCACGAAAGGTCGTTCATCACGAACAACACGCGTGTTCGTGAAGTGCGCAAGCGCTTCATCAAGCGTCGCGACTTCGACGACTTCAACGCCAAGTGTCGCGCCGAGCGCAATCAAATCGGTCGTTTCGCCGCCATCCTTATACACGGACGTGCCGGCCGGAATGAGCACTTTGGTGATGCCTCCTTTGGCTGCCGCCGCAAGCTTGTCCTTGGTGCCGCCAACCGGACCGATAAGCCCGCCGGAGTTGATGGTGCCGGTCATGGCCACGCTTTCGTTGAGTTTGCGGTCAGAAATGAGCGCGGCGGCCAACACCGCTGCCGAGCTTCCGGCAGACGGTCCACCAACGATGCCGGGTGACGCCTGAATCGCGTAGAAGAAATCAGTGCCGCTGCAGTCTTTGTCCAATTCAGTGCACGCCACCTGCTGCGCAAGACGCAAGGACACCTGCGTCGCGATCTTGGTCAACGGAAACGTGTCCAAGAACACCCTTCCCGAACCGGGCTGCGTCTGCAGGCTCAAGTCAGCCAAAATGCCGGTGCTGTTGCCGTCCTCTTCCAGCAACGCAAGCAGTTTGACGTGCGCTTCGGCTGCGGAAACGTTAGGAATAACGAGCAGGAGAAGGAACAAGAGTAATGCTCGTTTCATGGGTTTGACCGTGCATAAGAGCTATTTAAGGATTGTGAGCGCCCCAGAACAACCGTTCCCCGGCAGCTGCGCCTACAGAACGCTTCCCAGATCTTGCCGTCCGTGGCGAGCCTTGTTGAGTCACAAATACTGAAGCAACGACAACAAAAGAAAGCTCAAGCAAGCAGCATTGAAACCCGAGCGTACGCCCTTGCGGACGTACGCGCGGGAAAAAGAGGTGATCATAACTCGCGTTACTACTCGACTATGGTATATATAGTATATAAAGCTTTCTGTCAGACCGCACTCGAGAGTGGTACTCTTCATGCCATCTGCAATAGCTATATCGCCCTACACACCTAGAGACGTCATACTTTATATGCATTGTGAACGATACGCGCAACCATGCAAAAATGGCTGCTGTTGCTCCTGCTGACGGGCTGTACGACCGCCAATCTCATCCTCGATTTACCCATAGACACACCAACAACGTACGGTGAAGGCATCCTGACGTTGACGATGTTCGACGTCGGCCAGGGGCAGGCCATTCTCATCCGGTTGCCGGAAGGCGAAACCATCCTGTATGACGCAGCCAAAAGTGGCGAACGCCTCACCAGCCACCTCAAGAACGCGAGCATCACGACATTGGACTACGCCATCATCAGCAACCTGGACGCGGACCATGCCGCAGGACTGATCAAGGGCTTTGACGTTTTCACGGTCAAGCACTATCTCCAACCGTCAGTCCCGTGCGACACGAAAACGTGCGCCTCGCTCAACGCCAAGGCAGCCGCGGAAGGCAGCACGCTCTTGGACTGGCACGATGGCGACGCGTTCGTCATCAGCGGCGCGAGGATCGACGTCCTCAATCCCGACGCGCCGTTGGCGTTCAGCGGCGACAACGACAACAGCATCGTCCTCAAGCTAACGTACAAGAACGTCAGCATCCTTCTGCCGGGAGACTGCGAACTCAAGTGCGAAGACGCGTTGGTCGAACAGTACGGCAACCGGCTCCAAAGCGACGTCTACATCGCGGGCCATCACGGCAGCAAGACGTCCAGCAGCAAGCCGTTCGTTGACTCCATCAACCCCGAACTCGCGTTAGTCAGCGTCGGCAAGACCAACCAGTACGGCCATCCTGCTCCGGCAGTCATCGATCGCCTCAATCAAACGACGAACGGCTACGTGTTCAGAACCGACGAGTCAGGAACGCTCACCGTCACGACCGACGGGCAGACGATTGAAGTGAGGGACGCAAAAGGAATCATTGCGTGGGTGGCTGCAAATCCTTAAGGTTGGTCTTTCTTCCGGCGGCAATATCCTCAAGAATCGCCTTATCGTCCCACATCAATTCAAGATGGCGAATTTCTTCGATGGAATGCAGTCCCAACCCATCGCCTTCCTTTTGCTGTTTGCGTAATTGATCGAGCTGAATGGTCAAAGGCGCGACAAAGACAAACAATTCACGGGAAGGCCCCCCATCCGGAGATTGGGCAACCGTGTATCTGCCGAAAAACTGAGGAATGAGGGAAATCTGCAATTCCTCATGCGCTTCACGTATGACTGCCTTTTCCGGTGTTTCTCCTTGTTCGATGCCACCGCCAAAGAAGCCCCACATGTTCGGGCGATATTTTGGATGAGCATCCCGATGCTGCAAAAGCATGCGTTTCTCTTGAATGAGCGTAAAAATGGCGATTCTGCGCATCAACACTCGCCTTCTCTGTACGTTACTTTAGCACAACCGGCAAAACAAGAATTACTATAAGTCTTTCCGTCACTCCCGCACACCGGAGCATAATTCGCGGTGCAGATGCAGCTCGGGCCTTCTTCGCCGCCGGAAACAGGAGCTTCAGAAGGCGGGGTTGTACACGCAATCAAGAATAACAACAGGAACAGCAGCGTTCGTCTCATTTGATGAGCTGGTGCTTTCTCAAAATCTCCTTGAACTTGTCGTAGTCGGGAGTCTGCTTGAATTCGTGGATTGCGTCGCCGTCCATGCGTTTCATCACGGCCAGCGAAATGCGCGCGACTTCCTTCAAATCAGCCGTCGCGTCCGTCGAACTCACTTGCGATTGGACTGCTTCCTCGGAAACGTCTTCAGGCACGTCTTCCGCGCCGAAAAGCTTGTCGACCATGCCGGAAATCCATCCTTTCTTCGGCTGTTCATCAATGACTTCGGATGCCATAGGTTCTGCCTCTTTACTGTTCTTGTACGGGTGCACCGTCGGGTGCAGCGCCGGCTTGAAAAAACTCCAATCTGATTTCCTGCGCTGAGACAGGTACGAGTCCATGTCGCGCCTGAGCTGTCTCCGCCGTTCATCCATGGCGTTCCACGAGCATCACGGCTTTTTAAGGATTATGGTAGTGGAATATCGTCGTGAACTAGTCTTCGCCAATGGTCGTTTTGCCGCACACGGTGCAGTACATCTGGCCGTCCGTCACGCCGGCACCGCAGGAAGGGCAGGTGTTCAGGACATCATCGGCCGGGTTCTCCTCGATAAGCTCGGAAACCATTGGCTGAGGAGGTTGCGGCGCGCCGCACAGGCCGCAGAACTTGTCATTCGGCGCGATGACTCCGTTGCAACGTTGACATGGCATGCGTTCCCAAACAACCATCGCTATTTAAGGATTGTTGCACGGCTAGCTATATAAACAAGCAGCACCAACAGAAAGCCATGTGGAAGAAAGCCGTGCGCTGGGCGCTCCGCGCGTCAGGACTGGAAGAGTTCGTCTTTCACTCAGTCTTCATCGAACGCGACGTCATCCAGGCAGTCATCGATTTCGCGAAAAACGCGCATCCGAACGAGTTCTCGGCCTATCTGCAGGGCAAGGTGAGCAACAAGGTGCTGCACGTCACGGGCATCGTGTACGAGCACTATCACGCGAACGAGAGCCAGGCCGTCATCAGCGCAGATTTGCCGTTACTGCACGAAGTCGTGGGCACGGTCCACAGCCATCCGAGCTTCAACAACCTGCCCAGCAGCGTGGACAAACGGGGCTTGTTCACGATGGGGCTGGTCAACCTCATCATCTGCCGTCCGTACACGTTCAACCGCGTTGCCGCGTATAGCACGAACGGCAGACCGATGGACTTCACCATCGTGGAGAAGGTAAAAGCGAAATGAAGAACCAGGAGCTCGCGACGATATTCTATGAAATGGCTGACCTGTTGGAAATCCTGCAAGTACCGTGGAAACCGAACGCGTTCCGCAAGGCCGCGAGGACCATCGAGACGTTGAGCAAACCCATCGAGGACGTCTACGCAAACGGCGGCGTCAAGGCGCTCAAGGAACTGCCGGGTGTGGGCGACGCCATCGCGAACAAGACCGAAGAATTCCTGAAAACAGGAAAAATCAAGGAGTTGCACGAGCTCGAACAGCGGATTCCGAAAGGGGTCGATGAAATGATGCACATTCCCGGGCTCGGCCCCAAGAAAGCAGTCATGCTGAACAAAGAACTGCACATCAAGAATTTGCGCGACCTCCAACGTGCGGCAGAAACCGGCAAAATCCGGAAACTCGCGGGCTTTGGCGAGAAGAGCGAGCAGGAAATCCTGAAAGGATTGAGCTTGCACGCGCAGGGGCAGGAACGCAAATCGTTGCTCATGGGTCTTGATATCGCGCGCGAACTGCAATCGCGACTCAAAACGTTGGCGGGTGTCGAACGCGTCGAAGTCGCGGGCAGCGTCCGAAGAAGAAAGGAAACCATCGCAGATATTGACCTGTTCGTCACGAGCAAGAACGCCGCGAAAGTCATGGATTTTTTCACGACGATGTCGGACGTTACAAGAATCCTTGCGAAAGGCCCGACCAAGTCGGCCGTGCTCATCGGCAACCTGCAGGCGGACGTGCGCGTGCTGGAACCGAAATCGTTCGGCGCGGCGTTGCAGTATTTCACGGGCAGCAAAGAGCATAACGTGCGCGTGCGCCAGATCGCGATTGACAAAGGATTCAAGCTCAATGAATACGGCCTGTTCACGCGCGCAGGAAAATACGTCGCGGGCAAGACAGAGCAGGACATCTACAAAAAGCTCAATCTGCAGTATCCTGAACCCGAACTCCGGGAAAATACCGGCGAAATCGAGGCAAAAAAGCTGCCGACGTTGATTCCGTACGACGCCATCAAGGGCGATTGCCATATGCACACGCGTTGGAGCGACGGCGGCAACACGACGGAAGAGATGGTGCGTGCTGCCATCGAAAAAGGCTATGAGTATCTCGCCATCACCGACCACAGCAAGAGTTCCATTATCGCGAACGGGTTGGACGAAAAGCGACTGCTGAAGCACTGCGAAGAAATCGACACGCTGCAGAAGAAATTTCCGCAAATCGTAATCTTGAAAGGAAGCGAAGTGGACATCAGGAAGGACGGCTCGCTCGACTACAAACCTGCCATCTTGAAACAACTGGATATTGTGATGGCGAGCGCGCACCAGCGATTCACGCCCGACCGAGCAGCAGCAACGCAACGCTATCTGAAAGTCATCCAGTCCGGCAACGTCACGGCCATCAGCCATCCGACTGGACGACTCATCAACGCGCGCGAGCCCATCGACTTTGATTTCGAGAAGGTAGCGCAGGCCTGCGCTGACGCGAACGTCTTCCTGGAAATCAACAGTTCACCCAGTCGTTTGGATTTGAAGGACTCATTGATCAGGACGGCAAAGGAGCTCAACGCACCGTTCATCATCAACACCGACAGTCACACCACGGAGCATTTGCGGTTCATTGAGCTCGGCATCGCGCAGGCACGCAGAGGCTGGCTGGAGGCGAAGGACGTCGTGAATACGTTGCCGAGAAAGAAGTTCTTGAGTGCGATAAAATGAGTAGAGTTTGAATCACCGCAATCAATTTAAAGTCATTCTCATCGACGATAAATTATGTACCTCATTGAACTTCATTATCGTCCGCATGAGCAATTGAAACGACTTGCAGGAGGCTTAGGCAAATATGAATTCGTGATTCCTTTACGACAACTTACCAGGGCAAGAAAAAAAGCAATTGAACTACCACATATTAATGCATACCTTCATGATGATAAACCTTCTGAATTAGAAAAAGAATTACTTGTTTTCTACCGCGGCGTCGTCATCGCCATTCCAACAGTCGATAATTTATGTGCTACTCCTCTCGAAAGTTATCGCAGAAAAGGCTGGCCTGGACTTAAACTGCATTCAGATGATCATTTTGCTTTGCGTTATGCGGCAGATAAACTAGGCGGCTTACCTACGGACAAAACAGAAAAATAGTTGCAAGGATGGCATTCTTTAACTCAGTACTGTTCCTGCTGGAACTTCCCGAACAGAATCAGTTCAACCACGGTCTTTCCGAGCACGTCCTTGTGCGTGAACTGCGTCTTCAGTTCTGCCTGCGAAAAGCGCTTGCGCAACGCGTCGACTAACAGCGCCTTGTCATCCTTCGACACGGTCCCGATGATGTGGACCAACCCGAAGCGCGCGTCACCGTCGATATCAGAAAGCTGCGACACGACCTGTTGTCGCGTGCGTTGGGTGTCGAGCGTGGCGAAGAACTCCTTCTTGAAGGTGTCGACGACGCGCAGGTTGTCGAATGAAAGCTTGCGGTACAGCGTGCACGGTTCTGCGCGGCTCGCCTGCTTGATGAAGTCCATCGCGGCTGGCGACGAACGCAGTTCTTCGGAAAACTGCCAGCCGACGGGGTCCTCGAACAGCATCTCGCCCTGGCGCGCCTGCACAGTCTCGACCAACCGGCGGATTTCGCGCAGACTCGAAGCCGATTCCGCGATGTTCAGGTCGACCGCGATGCCGGGCGCTTGGATGCGCGCGCGAATTCTTCCTCGCTGGACGAGAACCTCTTTCACGAAAAACGCACAGGCATTTGCATTTAAATAGTTTTAGGTGACCAAAACATTAAATAGCGCGCGAGGGAACGGGAACGCATGCGGCACATCCTGCGACATCCCATCCTGTGCAGATCCCAGCTCGCGAAAGCCCGCGGCCTGATGTTTTCGCCGAAGAGAACGCTCGTCTTCGAGTTCAGGAAGGATACGCACGTGCCGTTGCACATGCTGTTCGTCTTCTTTCCGATTGACGTGCTCTACCTAAACAAGAACAAAAAAGTCATCGAAGTCAAATCGAACTTCAAGCCCTTCACTTTCTACACGCCGAACGTGAAAGCGAGATACGTCGTCGAACTGCCCTACCGCGCGAACGCGAGCGTCGGCGACTCCGTAACGTTTAAATAAGCCCCGACGAGGATTCTCTCCATCCGGTGCAAATCGGAGTCGTCGTCCAACCTGGTAGGACGACCGCCTCCAGAGCGGTTAATCGGGGTTCAAATCCCTGCGACTCCATCAAGCGTAGGCACTCGTAACGTCTTTGTGAAGGGTAGGAATATGACGGTGTTTCTGCGCGGTCGCTAACTTGATAATGGGCATCACCCACCACATCTCGAGGGCAATCCACGCCGTGTTTATCGCCCAATTCGCGGATGGGCCATGCTGGAACACATTCAGAAAAATTCCGACAACGCCTGCGCCGAGCACTATCATTTGGGGCAGCACGTGCTTCAGGCGTCTCCCCGCACGTTCAATTTTCTCGGTCACGCGATAAGGTCTCTTTTTGGGATGCAATGCCAGAAAAACCGCACCAAGATAGACTGGCCACATCGACACCCAAAATTGATTGTTCTCACTTCCGTGGTTGAGCCAGCTATAGAACCAGACGACCGCAAGTAAGCCGGGCAACCGGATGAACAAGTAATCGTATCCTGCATTGACAACGGAATAGTTGAGCAGCAACGAAACGGCAGGCATGATGAACAGGATAGGAATGAACACGCCTGACACAAGATAGTGGTAGGTCATTTCGAGATAATGGAGCCGTTGATGCACAGAAAGACCTTTTGCGAACAATGGATTTTTCCTGAAAAAGATGCGTAATGAATCAGCAGCCCAGGTGCCGCGTTGTTTGTAGATGTTCTTGATGTCTTGCGGAGCAAGTCCGGTCGTATATGGCTTGTTCACATAGACACTTTTCAGTCCGCGCTTGTGCAGCTCATAGGAGGTGGTAAGATCCTCGACAAGGTTCCACGTGACGAATCCGCCAATCTTCTCGAGCGCGGCACGACGGTAAATGACTCCGCTACCGCAACTGATGGGGCATCCTTTCTTGTTCTTCCCTGCCTGCATGTGCTCGTAGAACAGATGGTCATGGTTGAAATCGCGGTCGTGCACATCAAAACGCTGGCGCGTCGTGACAAATGCGACCGCAGGTTCCTCAAAATAGCCCATCAACTCCTTCAAAATCTCGGAGTCAGGAACTTGATCTGCGTCCAGCGTGAGCACAAAGGGAGATGCGCTCTGCTGCAAGCCATAATTCAGGTTGCCCGCTTTTGCGTGTTCGCGAGAGGGACGGGAAAGATACTGCACGCCCAAACCACGCGCCAGTTTGCGAAGCTCTTCACGATTACCATCGTCAAGCAAATAGACCTGTTTCAGGGGATAATCAATAACGCTTGCGCCATAAAGGGTTTTGCCAATCATCCCTATGGGTTCGTTGTAGCACGTAACAAAAACATCGACGGTTGGAAGCGCGCCTTGGGCGGGTTTTGTCCGATAATTGTATTCACGATCCCAATGACAAAGGAGAAAAAGCAAGGTCATCGAGAAGAGTCCCCATTCTCCGATACTGAAGATGATCCCAACAAGACCATTCACGCGCGGGAAGACCCACAACAAGTAGACAAGATTAAGTGCGATAACAACAAGGAGGGCTCTGCGAATGTTCAACAGACCCACCGTTCGCGAGATGTACGATAAAGATCACTTGTCATATCGGATAAAGCTGCTGCGTGCCTGGTTTTTTGACGATTTTGATGAGTTTGAAGTATGCAAGACTTTCGCAATGCTCTTTCAGCGAACGGGGATTGGTGCCAATCTTACGCTCGAGTTGGCTCATCGTGATGCCAGGCACCTTCTTGATGACCTCATAAATAACGCGTTGCACGTGGAGGCTCTTCCGCTTCATGCTACATTATCGTAGAAATGTTTATATAGCAATATGCTACAATATTGTAGTATAACTGAACACGCCGAATGAAGAACATGCTGACAAAAACCTGTCTGAACTGCAAAAAACTGAACACGATAGAACGCATCCAGTGCCTGCATTGCGGCGCTTGGCTTCTGTAACTTCTGGAAGTGAATGATGACGAAGCGATGGTTGGATGCTTTGATGATTCCTTCTTTAGTGCACAGTATCCAGTGGTGCCTCCGCATGAATAGGGATCCTTTGATTGATGAGGAGTTCGGGGACATATGGAACGCCTGCAAAAAATTCACGTTGACGTCGAAGGAACGAGGTTACGCACTCTATAAATCAGTCGAATATGTCATCAAAAATGATGTCCAAGGAGACTTTATTGAATGTGGCGTTTGGAAAGAGGGAGTGTCATGATTATCATGAAAACATTGCTTGCATTCGGCGTAAAAGACAGGCAGATATGGATTTATGACACGTTCAATGGCATGACGACAAAGGCAGGATGCCTTGAAAAAGGCATGTTAAACATCACCATAGAAGAAGTGATGAAAAAGGTCTTAGAAGAAATCACGGAATTAGGGGAGGCATTTGAAGATAGAAGTCAAGATTCGGCGCATTTTCGTGAAGAAATAGGTGACGTCTTTTTCGTTTTGGTGAATTTAGCCAGGCACGCGGGAATTGATCCTGAGACTTTAGTAAAAGAAAACGTACGAAAGTATCTCAAAAGATG
>JACQNB010000073.1 GCA_016203265.1 Candidatus Woesearchaeota archaeon
AGTTGACCAGGCCGGCCTTCGTGACCAGTTCAGCGATGCCCTTGACCGCGTTCGTGAGAATCTCGTCGGCTACCTTGAAGGCCGTATGCAACGGCAAGTCAGGAGCGAGATCGAGCAATTTATCGTTCGGAATCACGATGAGCGTGTCGACGAGGGCTTCCAGCTTTTCGAGACCCATGACTGCGTTCTCGTATCTGCGATTGCCTTCCATCGTGAACGGCATCGTCACAACGGCAACGGTGAGCGCGCCCATCTTCTTGGACACGTCAGCAACGACCGGAGCAGAACCCGTGCCGGTGCCTCCACCCAAACCACAGGTGATGAACACCAAGTCAGCGCCGGTAATGGCGTTCTTGATGTCGTGCTCCTGCTCGTGGGCGGCAGTCTCGCCTTGCTTCGGGTCAGACCCTGCGCCCAACCCTTTCGTGGTTTCCCGGCCAATCAGGAGTTTCTTGTCAGCCGAGGTATAAAGCAGGTCCTGCGCGTCCGTGTTGACCGCGATGGTCTCTGCGCCCTGCACGCCGACTTCCGTGATTCTGTTGATCGTGTTGTTGCCGCCGCCACCGCAGCCGACGACTTTGATTGTGGCTTTTTGCCTGCTGAGCAGCTCTTCCAATTCCGTGTCGATCATGCTCGCGGACTTCTTGACCGTCGTCACTTTCGGCGCGATATAGGTATTTTGTTGCGGAGGAAAGCTCGGCGTGTTGGGAGGAAAACTTGGCTCTTCTTGATAGCTCGGTTCCGGAGGGTAGCTCGGAGGAACGAACCCTGGCTGTGCAGGAACGAATTGATTGCTTGGTTGGACCACAATGACACCCCATTTACTTACTATTATTGAATAGTGTCTTCTGACTTAATTTATAAGGATTATTGTAGTGGAATATCGTCGTGGGATTGAGCATCGCGAAATCCCACTGGAGTGTCTGCTCAAACGCTGGCAGCGTTTGATGCGTAAGGATTTGTATAGAACAAAACACGTATCAGGCTTTGATGCACTGCACGTGCTTGATCGCGGTCGTTTCCATGATTTCCTTCGCGAGCAAGTCCTGCACGGGCTTCGGCAGTTCGTCCTTGAACGTGATGGTGGCGTCGTCCTTCGCGATGGTGATCTGCGGTTCAAGCCCGAGCAACACGTTCACGATGGACCTGACTTGCGTCTGCGCATCAGTCACGATCTTGTAGAGCTGGACATCGTAGATGACGTCCTTGCCCGACAACGGATGGTTGAAGTCAACCACTGTTCTGCCGCCGGTGACTGCCTTGATGGTGCCCATCACGCCGTCGATCTCGACGGGCAGACCTGGCTGTGGCTGCACTCCTGCCTTGATGAAGTTCTGCGTCGGAACCAGATTGATGAGTTTCACGTTCTTCTTGCCGAACGCGTGCTCGGCAGACAATTCGATGCGGTGCTTGCCTTCGCTCTTGCCCACGAGCACCTTTTCCAAACCCTTGAGCAAATGTCCTCTTCCTAGGCAGATGACGATTTTGCCGGGCTTGCCGCGCAAATGGTGCTGCTTCGCGATGTCGGGATAGGTCGTGTCGAAGACGTCATTCGTCTCCTTCAAGAAGCCCGTGTAGTCGAGCTCGACAAAATCCTTCTCTTGGAACGGCATAGTGTCGACTGCTTCGAGGATGTTTTTAAGCTTTCTTCTTTTTTATCGCGTTGAATGCCTCGCGCTCGTGCCGTTGCTGATGTCACTTTCTGCGGGAAACGTAGCCTTGCTGGGCTCTCTGGCCTAGGCACTCGCGCTCCGGGTGGCATTCAACGCGTTTTTCTGATTGCCTTCAGAATCTCTTGCACTGCCTTTGCCGGCGTGCTTTTGCTCGTGTCATAATAGAAATCGAAGTGTTTTTTGTCATCGTACGTGATGCCGTAATACTTCCTGTAGCGCTTGACGTCGCTGGCTTGGCGTTCCTGCTGTCCTTGCAGCACGTCCTTGAGCGAGAGGACTGCCCGTTCGCTGGTGCGCTTGCCGGCCAGATGATCCTTGAACGCACGTTCGGCCGCGACCTTCGGTTGCACATCAAGGAAGATTTTGAACGAATGAGGGATGAAGTGCCACGCAACCCGACCGTCGATGATGAAGTCATCCTGCGTTTCGCCCAACCGCTTTGCCCACGCGTCGGCTTCCGTGTCGGTCTTCCGGTCCTTTTCGCCGAGCTTGTTGTATGCCTCGAGCGTCAGGCCGCGTTTTTGCGCCATCTCCCGGCGCAAGTCGCCGACAGAATAGCGCTTGTAGCCCAGTTTTTCGGCGAGCAGGTTCGCGACCGTGCTCTTTCCTGACCCTGCGTGCCCTGAAATCGTGATGATCATAGCGTTCCCAGAACGCTTGCTTTTATATGCCTTTTGAGTATGCTCTGGTGAAAGTCTCGCTCTCCTCTCGTTGCATCGCGTCATTTTTCGCAGCAACGACCATCGCCGGTTCCACCCGGTCGTGACTCGAGCTCCCAGTGACTTTCACCAGAGTCTTTTGAGTCATAAAGTTTAAAAAGGCATTTTTCGGTCTGAAAAGGGTGAGTGAAGATGCATAAGCAATACCATAAACAAACCGTGGCAACGACGAATTACGCCGAACACCGCGCGAATCTTTCGCAACAGAAGATGTACCAACCGACGGTCAAGTTGCCGCGACCGAAACTCAATCCTTCTCCGCTCGAAATCAAGGCAGGTGATCCCCGTGATGGATGAGTTTGAATCGTATGCGCCCACTGCGCCGTACGCAGCGATCGTTCCGAAAAATCTCGATGCTGATGAAGAATTCGTTATGTACCTCACTCGCGGAGAAGCAGCAGAGCTCGCGCGCAGCCTGAACGTCACCATCAAAGCTGTCAAGAAAGGCCGCGTCACGGGGCTCAAATATGATGCGGGATGGCGAGATTCCGCGTTTGATTTGCGATTTTACACGACAAGCAAGCTCCCTTGCGACCTCGACGACATCCTCAGCGAAAACGCCGCGGGCATTCTTGATTTGGAGTAAGGATGCCGTCTGAGTCTTTTCCCGGACCGAGGCAGCACCATCTGTCTGCCGAAGAACTTGCCATGATTGGAATCTCTCCGGAAGAGGCACGTCAAGGTCGGCAATTCGGCGTTCAGCACGTGAACGACTGCGGCAAGCTTGAATTCATCGTCACTGACTCGCTCTTCAACCGTTTTGCCAACAAGCTCTTGCATCAGTCGCAAGCGCCTAAAAAAGTCACGTACGTGCCGCCGGTGGTGCCGGACAAGGAGTTGGACAGGCCCAAGTACATCGTGCAAGCGTGGGAACTCAGCGCCGTCGGCATTCACGTTGACGAGGCGCGCGCCGGCAACGTCATCGGAGTGCAACCCATCGATAGAGCCTTTTACGTGAGCTCACGCATCGAAGACCTTGTGCATCGCGCAACGATAGACAAGCAGCCGTATGGCCCCAACGCGGCAGCCATCAAGCAGCAACGCCACCAGGACCGGATGAACGGCAACGGGCATCACGAAGAAGACGAATAATCATGCGCAATCTTTAAATAGCCCGGGTCAGCCACTTCTCGACGGGGGATGTTTATGTCAAACCAAGTACAGCCTATCTTCATTTTACCGCAGGACACGCAACGCACCACGGGCAAGAGCGCGCAGCGCAACAACATCGCGGCGGCCAAACTGGTTGCGGATACTGTTCGCACCACGCTCGGCCCGAAAGGCATGGACAAGATGATTGTCGATTCGCTGGGTGACATCACGGTCACGAACGATGGCGTCACGATTCTCGAAGAGATGCAGATTGAGCATCCGGCGGCCAAGATGGTCGTCGAGGTCGCGAAAACGCAGGAAGCCGAAGTCGGCGACGGGACCACGACAGCCGTCGTGATCGCCGGCGAACTCTTGCGCAAGGCAGAATTCCTCTTGGATCAACAAGTGCATCCGACCGTGATCGCGCGCGGATACAGAATCGCGAACGAGAAAGCGATGGAGATTCTCAATGAGCTTGCTGAACCTGTTACTGAAAAAGATGACGCAATCCTACGCAAGATTGCCGGAACCGCAGTCACGGGCAAGAGCGCAGAAATAGCGAAAGAGAAACTGAGCGAAATCGCGGTCAAGGCAGTCAAGCGTGTCATGGAACGCGACGCGGCAGGACACGTTCACTTCGACAAAGAACACATCAAGTTGGAAAAGAAAGTCGGTGGCGCTGTTGAGGACACCGAACTGATCGACGGCATCGTGCTCGAGAAAGAGGCAGTCCATCCACAAATGCCGAAACTCGTTGCATCGCCCAAGATTGCATTGATTGACGTGGCCATTGAAATCAAGGACACTGAAATCGACGCAAAGATAGAAATCACGCAGCCCTCGCAGATGCAGGCGTTTTTGGACCAGGAAGAGCGCATGCTGAAGGCGATGGTCGACAAGATTCTCGCAAGCGGAGCGAACGTCGTCTTTTGCCAAAAAGGCATCGACGACATGGCGCAGCATTTTCTCGCAAAACAAGGCATTTACGCAGCTCGCCGAGTGAAGAAGTCGGACATGGAAGCGCTCGCTCGTGCTACTGGTGGTCACATCATCAGCAGCCTTGATGATATTTCAGCTTCAGATTTGGGTCATGCTGGAAGAGTCGAGGAATTGAAGATTGGCGACGAAGAGCTCACGTACATCACCGGCTGCAAGAACCCGAAGAGCGTCACGATTCTCGTTCGCGGCGGCACGCAGCACATCGTTGACGAAGTGCGGCGCGCCATGACTGACGCCATCGGCGACGTCGCGGCAGCGCTGAAAATCGGAAAGATCGTCGCGGGTGCTGGTGCGCCCGAGCTTGAAGTATCGCGCGAACTGCGCAAGTTCGCGGACTCGCTTTCAGGTCGGGAGCAGCTCGCGGTGCTCGCGTTTGCCGAAGCACTGGAAGTCATTCCGAGAACGCTCGCGGAAAACGCAGGCATGGACCCCATTGATATCATCACGGAACTGAAGAACGCGCACGACAAGAAGCAAAAGTGGGCGGGCGTGGACGTTTCGGCAGGAAAAGTCATGGACGCCTGGAAAGCCGGCGTTCTGGAGCCGTTGAAAATCAAGACGCAGGCAATCTCAAGTGCGTCTGAAGTCGCGCAGATGATTTTGAGGATTGATGACGTGATTGCCGGTGGGAAGCAAGACTCCCGCGCGCCGTCGCAAGGCATGCCTGATATGGGGGGGATGTAAAATGAACGTTACCCCGAAAGAAATCGAAGACATGATTGCCCCTCAAGAGGCATACAAGCAACTCGCTCCCCTCTTTCATGTCCATGACCGCGAGGAGCTTGTTGAGCTTGAACGTCGCGTACATCTTCTGGAAGCACATGTTCACATGGTCCCCGCAAATCTTTCCCCAACACTCAAAGTTTCATGGCCGATTAGCGTCACGGTGGTGAAACACGACAACGGCGTTGAAATTCGTCCTTGTTACTCAAACCAATTTGGAACGATTATGCCTCTGAACGTGGAAAACAATCCGGCGCGTATCAATCACGTCGAACAAGATAATGTTTTTCTGAGCATCAACGAAAATAATTACGTGATTTACTTTCGCGAAAAGTGAATCTTTTTATTCTCGCTTGGTTCTCGTTCTGAAAAGGTGATCCCATGCCAGCCGCAATCAACAACGTGACTCTTGACGCCATCGAACGTAATCTTGTCGATATTGACGAACGACTCAAGGCGCTCTTGGCGTTGTCCGAGAACGTTCACGATAAGGCAATCCAGCGGGGCATCGCGGTCCAGTTCGGCAAAATGGAGAGCTGCATCGAAACCTTGCGCAAAGTGTTGGGTATTTCCTGAAGCGTGACCTGGCTCGAAACCTTTATAAATCTCCGAAGGTTGTTCTCCAGCAGATAGTTCAAAAAAGGTGAATCCATGGTTGATGACGTACCCGCTTCTGCAGATGACAACTACGAGTTAGTCCCGTATCGAGAGATTCAGGACCTGAAGGACGAACTCAGGCGACTGAAGGACGTCCCCATCCCCTCGACCAAGAAACTCCAGGTCACGATGGACGAATTGGCGTCCAAAGTTGATCGCATCACGGCGATTTTTGAGGAAGCAGGCCACCAAATCCAGGTGGAAGAAGGAGGCCTCACGTTCCAGGAGAAGATGAAGCCGCTGCTCGAGAAGATGAACAAGGTCCTGGAACAGAACTCGGAGATCGCGAAAGGCATCGTCGCCGTCGCTGACCTAATCAACGAACTCAAGAACCGCATGGAAGAGGGTTTCACCGTGAAAAAGGAAGACCTGATGCCTTCCGGTGACACCATGTTCCGTCCGGAGCCGGACATCAAGACGTTCGCGCCGTTGAGTCCACCGCCAAGAATGCAGGCGCCGATGTCACCGCCTCCGATGCCGCCCGCGCCGAAAAGAAAACTGGGTTTCTTCTAAACCATGTTCCCCGGCGTTGACGCGACCAAGTCACAGACGCTCTTCCACTACTGCGCCCACGCCACGCGCAGATTGGTCGAACGGGACTATGTCAAGCGCCAACTGGAAGACCAGATTCTCAAACTCCGTAAAGTCGCGAACAAGGACGTGAAAGGCAAGCTCGACGAGCTCGAACGCCAGATCTCGGCCACCATCGCGATGGAACAGCGCATCTCGAAACATCAGGGCGAGGAAGACGTGTTCCACCGCAAGCTCAAGGACAAGATGGACATCCTCGAAAAGAGACTGGGCGTGTTCCTGGAAAATAGAGAGGAACGCGCCGAACGCATCCGCATCCTGGAACGCAAAGTGCTCGAACGATTATCGACGAAGACGCAGAAAATCACGCTCATCAAGGACGACCTCAAGAAGTTGGAAAAAATGCACAAGGACTTGGCCAAGTCAGGCAAGCACAAGAAGCAGTTAGGCATGGTCAACGATAAAATAAGCGATTTGAAGTCAAGATTGCGGACGCTGGAAACGACTTAAACGTCCCTTGCAAGCACGGTTCTTCTATTGTTCTCTTTCGCCCTTCGCATGGCTTCCTTGACCAACTGTTCTGCCTTGACGTTCAGCGCCGCGATGAAGTCGCCGCCGACATTGATCTCGCCGCACAAGTCCTTCACTTTCGATTTGACGATCAGCATGGGAAC
>JACQNB010000074.1 GCA_016203265.1 Candidatus Woesearchaeota archaeon
AGGTCTTCCTTGGTGAGCGTGCTGAACTTCATGCGATGCGCGTCCTTTTGCTTGCACGCATAACGCACAATGTTGAGCCCAATGACTTCGCCTTCGACATCGTAGTCGGTCGCGACCGTGAACGTGTCGGCGTCCTTCGCGAGCCGTTTCAGTTCCTCAAGATATTTTTTTGAGAATGCCGCGCCCTTCGAGACGTCGCTCGTGGGCACCCATTGGATGTCGAACACGGGATACTGGAATCCCTTGCTCTTGACCTTTTCGGCCAATCCATACAGGTGGCCGACCGCGCAACCCACGACAATGTCCTTGCCGTTGTGCGTCAGATGGTAGTATGGCGCTCCCGTGCCGCCTTTCACGAGCTTGCCGTCCGCCAGCGCTTCCGCGATCTTTTTGGCCGCGTTCGGCTTTTCCGTGATGATGAGCTCGGTCATTGCCCTGGGAGAGCGGCGGGGGTTTAAAAGCTTTCCCGCTACTATATTATATGCTAAAAGAAGGGTATTTAAATAAGGGCATGCTGGAACCGGCATGAGCATCCTGATGGCGTTCAGCAACCTGTTTCATCGCGATGAACGCCAACGTGTCTTGGGCGAGCTGCGCAACGATGCGACATTACAGGCAAAAATCCAGCATGCCTTCCAGTTCACGGTCACGTACCCCTTACTCATCAAGAACATTCTGGTCGCGAAAAAGCTCTATGATGACAAGGTGGAGACTGTGCTCTACCACCGCGGCTTCAGTGTCGGCCAGAGCGCAGAAGCCATCGCCGAATCGTACGGTTCTGCATTTTTTGCCGCGCGGAACGCGCTCAACGATTTGTTGTACGCGCTCACGCCCGAAGGCACGATGCCCAAGGACAAAAAACCGTTTTCAGACCTGATGGCGATGCTCACGACGAACTTCAAGACACACTTCATGCGCGAACTCGAATCACTCTGCGAAGAGATTGTAAAGGCGCGCAGGGGAACCGAAATCCGGCGCAAAGGCCAGGAATCGAAACACAATAGCAAGGCGCTTTATGGTGAATTGCTGCTCTCGCTCGAGGAAGAATTCCTGAATTTGTCCGACTTGTCAACCGCAATCTACCGTGTTGAGCTGCGCCAATTGCAACGTTGACGCGAACGTTTAAATACCCACTTTTCAACAGTTTTTCACCATGAGTGACTTCATTAAACGTCTGCAAGCCGAAACATTCGCGTCCATCCTCGGACAGGAAGAGACCAAGCGACAGCTCAAGTCCGCACTCTTGATGGACCGTCATGTCATCATTGTCGGACCGCCGGGCATCGGCAAAACGACATTGGCGAAGAGCGTGGCCGCGCTCTTGCCTGAACTGACCGTGAACGATTGCGACTTCCATTGTGACCCGAAGCATCCCGTGTGTCCTTCGTGCCGTGCCAAGAAGCCGAAAACCCGCACCATCACGGGCGAGGAACGGTTTGTGCGCGTGCAGGGCAGCCCGGACTTGACTGCCGAGGATTTATTGGGAGACATCGACCCGGTCAAGGCGTTGAAGTTCGGCCCCACCAGCATGGAAGCGTTCACGCCAGGCAAACTGTTCAAGGCCAACCACGGCATCCTGTTCTTTGACGAATTGAACCGTGCGCCTGAAAAGTTGCAGAACGCGCTCTTGCAGGTCTTGGAGGAAGGCAAAGCCACCATCGGCAGCTATTCAGTCGATTTGCCGGCAGACTTCATCTTCATCGGCACCATGAACCCGGAAGAGACGGCGGCAACAGAGAAATTATCTGACGTGTTTTTGGACCGTTTTGACATCGTGCACATGCACTATCCTGAAACCGTCGAAATCGAACAGCAAATCGTGCTTGCGCACGGCAAAAAGCTCGATGTTGAGTTCGACTTGACACTGTTGAATCTTGCATTGATGTTTATCAGACTCTTGAGGCAACACAAAGATGTGCAGCGCAAGCCGTCCGTGCGAGCGTCTTTGGGCGTGTACGAGCGCGCGCAAGCCAACGCATTCCTGGCCAAACGCAAGATGGTCACGGCCAAGGACGTCGCGGACGCCTTGACGAGCGTCGTCAGCCACCGTCTGGAACTCAAGCCGTCCGCGAAATACCTGCAGACGACCGACCAGTTCGTCGCCGAACAGTTCAAGCAGTTCGTCCGAGATAATCCCGAATTCGAGGAAGTCGGTGGTGGTGGTCTTTGACTCCGTTGCCACCCAGGTTGAACAACTGAGCGACATCGATGAGGTCGAGGGCAAGCTTGCCACGTCGAAAGACGAAGCATTGATGCACTCGGTCTTGCAGAACGACAAGCAGACGATTGAGGAAGGAAAATTAGTCGCGGACGCGTTCAATCGAGGTATTGGTTCGTTCACTCCTGACCTGTTCTTTCAGCAGATGGTCAAGAATTATTCCATGGCACGACAGCTCTTTGGCGACACGCTGCTTCGCCTGGTGTCCGGGTTTGATCCCAACTACATCGAGAAGAACCTGCCCATCCCCGAATTCAGGAAGCAATTGCTGTTCAACATCCGGAAAAAGATCGATGTGCTGAAGGACAAGAAGCTGCTGGACGACCAAGGCATGATTTCCGAGAAAGGCGTTGACTTGGCCAGTATGGTATTGTACGTCGAAGAACTCGACCACCTGATTCCGCGCGGGCTTATCGGCGAACGCGTCGTGAAGAAACGCTCGCAGTACGGCGAGCATGGGCAGGCGCGTGCGTATCGTAAAGGAGACTTGTACAAGGACGTCAGCGTGCGCAAGAGCGTTCGCATGGCCGTGCGTCGGGGGCATCTTTCAATTGAAGTGCCCGACTTGAAGATTCAAGAGCGGCAGAGCAAAGGCACCATTTATGTCCTTTATGGCATTGACGCAAGCGCGAGCATGAAAGGGGCGAAGATCGAGACGTGCAAAAAGGCAGGGATTGCGTTGGCGTACCAGGCATTGCAGCACAAGGACAAAGTTGGTCTTGTGGTGTTTGGGGCTGATGTGAAAAGTTTTGTGCCGCCGACCGATGATTTCACGCAATTGCTGCGGACGTTGACGACCATTCGCGCGTCGCGCGAGACTGACTTCACTGCTTTAGTTGAGAAATCGATCGAGCTGTTCCCATCCGTTGAAGCCACGAAGCACTTGATTATTCTTACCGATGCGATGCCAACGGTCGGAGAGAAGCCGGAAGAGGAGACGCTCGCTGCCGTTTCGAAGGCCGCGGCTGCCGGCATCACGCTTTCGCTCGTGGGCATCCAACTGGATACCAAAGGCACCAAGCTCGCGAAAGAGATGGTGCGCATCGGCCAAGGTAGATTATACTTGGTTTCGAACCTTTCCGAGGTCGATAAATTGGTGTTGCAGGATTATGATGCGATTCGTTCTTAAAAGGAAGCTTTATAAATAAAGAAGCGATTGGTTCACCCATGAAAAAGAGGCTGAGTCACAAACATCCAGGAGTCCGTCGCGACCATGATACGCTCTTCGTGTTCTGGGTCCTTGCGTCCGTGCTTCTGATCATTGTCGTGGCTTTACTTCGAGCGGCATGAAACGGCAGGATTCTCCCGTACTGAGCCTGATGCTCGTCATCGCGCTCGTTGGGCTTGTCGCGTCCGTATCCGATCCTTCCATCACGGGCCTGTTCCACAAGGAAAATCCTGACTTCGCTGATCTTGTCTGCAACAAACGGGGACTCTGTCCCACGTCGTTTGCCGGCGCGACACCGTTCGGTTGCGTCGAAACCGGGCCCGTGAAGATCGCGGACTCGTGCGTTCCCGCCCCGATCCCTGATCCTGGCGCGACTGCATGTTATGATTATCCGGGTGGCACCGGAACGACCGTGCACGCGTGCTCAAGCTCGAGCGTCACGTATGTCTGTGACAATACTGGATTCTATGAAATAAAAAAATCAAGCTGTTTAGGCAACACAGGTTGCAGCGATTCGGATGGTGGCGTTGTCGTCTCTGAAAAGGGAATCGTCACCGCGCCCTCGCGCCTGTTGCCGTTCGTCGGTGCGTATATCGCAAGCGCGGCCACGGCATACAAAGACCATTGCGTAGGCGATGGAGGAGTGGCTGTTGAAACCAGCAGCATCTTGCGCGAATACTACTGCACCGGCGAAGGCGTGAGTTTTGTCGATTATGATTGTACTGCCGATGGGGGTTACTGTCGAGATCCGCCGGGTGGGCCAGACAGGTGCACCGCGTTGGCGCAAGGGCAAACTCCCCCGCCTGCGCCATGCGCGGGTGTGCTCAACCCTTGCGCAACGTCTTCCGACTGTCTTGCAGGCCAAACCTGCTTGGGCTGCCAGTGCTTCGGGAACATACCCCCTCCATCTCCGTTCAACGCCATCTGGGGCTATCCTATCGTCAATCAGGAATGCGTCCCGGGCGAGGTCATGACGCTGTACGGCAAGTCGCGCGTCTGCACGTCCGGCGCGTGGGAAGTCGTCAATCCCGTGCCGACCACGGACAGCTTCTTTGATGTCTTCACCACCGTGCAGGATCAGAATGAGGCGCAGACCTTAGCAGAAGCGACCATCGCGCCGGCGGTCGCGCCCGTTGCTCCATCGGTCACATCGCGCTGTCCTGACAACACGCAGTGCGCTGGCATCGTGCCAGGCTCGACAGAATCGTTCTCGTACTGCACGAACCTCTTCCGGACGTCCCCTGATCTGCAATCACAACCAACCGTTATTTCCGGCGTTGCGCTCGGGTGCAATGCGCAATGCCAATGCGCTCCGACGCAGCCTCCGCAGGGTTAATCATGAAAGTTCTCGCATTCGCCGATGTCCACGCCAGTCTGACCGCCATGAAGAAACTTGACGCGCTGGTCAAGAAAGAAAAACCTGACCTGCTCGTGAATCTGGGAGACTTCACCATCTTTGAACAGCATCTGGAGGACGTGTGTTCGCGACTTGCGAAGTTGCATCCTGTTCAGCTGGTCGTGCACGGCAACCACGAGGAAGACTTGACAACGGCGCAGGTGTGCAAACGCCACGGCTGGGTGTTCTGCCACAAAAAATGCGTCCAGATCGGCGACGCGCTGTTCGTGGGCTATGGCGGCGGAGGATTCTCATCGCGTGAGCCCGAGTTCGAGCGCTGCGTCAAGAACGTGCACACGACCATCAAAGCGGCGAAAAAGGTCGTTCTTCTGACGCACCAACCCGCGTTCGGGACTGCGGTAGATAACTTATATGGTCGGCATGTCGGCAATACTTCATTCACCGCATTCATCAAAAAGTATAACGTCGCGATGGCGCTCTCCGGACACATCCACGAGACCGCGGGCAAGACCGGCAAGCTCGGCAAAACCATCGTCGCGAATCCCGGACCGTTCGGCAAGGTGTTCACGGTATGAAGCTCAACCAGAACCAGAAGCACATCCTGCACTCCGGCGGATTATGGGGGCTGTATGACGGCTTGACTGCGGGCTTCCTGCTCGCGTATGCCTTGGCGCTGGGCGCGAACAACACCATCGTCGGCATTCTCGGAGCAGTCCCGTTCATCGCGGCGTTGGTGAGCGAGATGCCCGGCGCGAAACTCCTGGAAAACATCGGCAAGGTGCGCGTGTATGGATGGGCGACGTCATTGGGACGGCTTGCTTGGCTCGGCATCATCTTCGCTCCCGTGCTGTTCGCGAAGCAGCCCTTGCTCGCGCTCATCCTCTTTTATTTTCTCTCGCGATGCCTTGAGTATCTCGCGGATCCGGCATGGACGGTGCTTGTGGCCGACGAAGTGCAGGCCAAGATCCGCGGCGAGTTCATCGCGAAACGAACGCGTCTCGTTGGCATCGCGGCCATGGTTGCGCTGGTCGCGGCAGGATGGTATTTGGACTTCTTTTCCGACCTGACTGGATTCATGACGATGTTCGCCGTCGGCATCGGTCTCGGGCTGCTGAACACGTTCATCGTGACAAGAGTCAAAGACGGCAAGGAACCCGACCATCTGCACCACGGCTTCCGCGAGTTCTTCACGTTGGATGCTGATTTCCGCAAGTACCTGTTCTTCGTGTTCTGCTTCAACTTCGCGTTCATGCTCGCGTCGCCGTTCTTCACGGCGTACATCCTGAGCGATTTGCGGCAGAGCTACACGATTTTTGCGCTGTCAACGGCGGTAGCGGTCATCACCAAAATCTTTGTTTACACGCACATGGGGCGTCTGGCTGACAAGTACGGGGACAAGCCCGTGCTGTTGTTGAGCGTGATGAGCACGGCATTGGTGCCGATCACGTTCCTGTTCATCACGCCCGAGAGGATCTGGCTGCTGTGGTTCGGACAAATCATGGCCGGCATCACGTGGGCGGGCTATGACGTCTCCATCTTCAACATGTTCATCAACGTCACGACGCCCGAAAAACGGGCGATGCAGACGGCGACGTACAACATCATCACGAGCATACCGCTGATCATCGCGCCGGTCGTGGCGGGCTTCATCGCGGACAATATCGCGTTCATCTTCGCGGGCATCCCGTTGCTCTTTGCGATATCCGCGGCGTTACGGTTCTTGAGCTCGCTGTTCCTGTTTTCCATCCCGGAGAAACGCGTGAAGTACGAGTATCCGCTGTCAGAGGTGCTGATGCACGCGGTCGAAATCCATCCCTCGCGAGGCGTGCAGCAGCGCTGGGTGGGTGTCTTGAAAGGCGTCAAGAAGAGAGGGATGCTGTTCACGGGACTTTTGCGATAATCTTTTATAGTGTCTTTTCTCGACGTCCGTCATGGAATTCAAGGACGCATTGATGCATTTGGAGAAGAGCAAGGAGTTCGTGTCTTGGCGCAAGGAACATAAGGGATTTCTTGCGCACGCGTTCAAATTGCTTGATGACGCCAACGCGGACACGTGGCAGCTGGGCTACTATGACGGTTCGACCATCACGACCTTTGTCGTTTCTGCCCGGTTCATTGAAGTCATCCCAGACCAAGAAATCCTGAGAAGCGAGCACGCCATCGAGGAACTGGACGTCACGCACGTGAAGATTTCCAGCGAGGATGCGTTGAAGACCGCGCGCGAGTTCCACCAATTGCACCATCCCCGTGAGATGACGCTGAAGCAGTTCTTCATCATCCAGAAACTGCCTTCCGGCGTGGTGTACAATGTCACGTTCTTCTTCCAGTCCATGAAGACCTTGAACGTGAAGATTGACGCCGCTTCCGGCAAGGTCGTGCAGCACTCGTTCCAGTCCCTGATGGAAATGGACGGAAAGAGCTAGCTCTCGACAAATGTGGGTTCACTCGCGCGTGAACACGGAAGTGTGTGGTGCATTCTCTACTTTTTGTGATAACAGTGTTTAAAAGCAGGAACAGGATGGCAAGATTGTTCCGCACCGAACGCGTTTTCGGACAACTCCGAAAGCAGAGCTTTCGGCACGCGCGGGAAAAAGAGGTGTTGTTGTGGAAATGAAGAAAAGTAACATCAGTTACGCGACCATCAAGAAGAACCAAACATTGATGGGATTTGATGAAGCAAAGGAAGAATGATTATTTTATCACATTTTCTTCAAGAAATTTGTCCGTGATGACGCGGATTCTCGCCTGCATCTCATCGATGCCGTTCACGATATAGGGGATGACGTGGACATTTCGATGGCGTTCCGCAGCCGCGAGATACCCTTGGCGCACCCGTGCATGGAATTCTTGACCTTCGCGTTCGATCCTGTCGCGGTCGTTGCCAAATTCGCCCACGGCAATTTTTGCTTGGCTGAAATCAACATCAATGATGAACGCAAGGTCAGGCGAGATGCCGTCTGTCGCCAATTGGTTCAAGGGATCGATTGTTTGCACGCCGAGCTGTCGTCCGAATCCCTGATACGCAAAGGTCGAGAGAAAACTGCGGTCAGTCACCACCATGCGTCCTTCGCGCAGATTCGGTTTGATGACTTGATCAAACAATTGTGCACGAGCGGCTTCAAATAAAAACAATTCCGCCAGCGGATGCAAGGGTTCTTTTTCTCGCGGTGAGAGCAGAACGTTTCTGATGCGTTCTGCTTGCTCTGTTCCGCCCGGTTCTCGGCTTCCGGCAACGTCATATCCTTTTTCTTTGAGATATGCGCTCAAGCGGCCACTTTGCGTACTCTTACCGCAGCCATCGCCACCTTCAACGACGATATAGAGCCCGTTTCTTGGCGGAAGCGCCTTTTGGACGCCTGAGCAGAACGTTTTGATGATACCTTCAAGATGGTCTTCTGATTCGTAAGGAATAAGTTGCAGATTTGGTGGAGCGCATGACGAATTCGCCCACTGCGTAATGTACCACGAAGCGTGATGTGCCTTGTGCCACGTTGCCAAGACGGGCATGCCCGCGCGGATTGCGTAATCGACCTCGGCACCACCGCCCGTGGTCGCGCCGGAAAGCTCGGCGACAAGCGCCACACTGTTCCGCAACCCGGCGAAATCAAAGTCGTGGACGTTATCAGATTTTCTTTTCTTTCCAACGAATGGATGGTAGGGATCGTCATCCGCGACATGCGCGCTCGGCACGCGACCAAACTCTTGCATGGTCTTGACGATACGTTTGTACGCGGGTAAAAGCTCAGGCGGCCGTGTCGTGATCGCGCCCGTGAAATACCATTCCAATGCGCGTTTGATGTTCATTGCGCCGCCCTCTTGCGGTCTTCGTCCAACGCTCTCCTTTCTTTTGCGGTAGCACGTTCCTCGGCGTCCTGACGCCCGCTGGAGGTCTTCGTCATGACTGCGCGTATGTATTTCGCGAAACGAGGCGCGACTTTTTCGATTTCAAGAAATTCCTCCTGAAACAAGCGACGGTAGGAGAAGTGTCCGGCATCCGGCGTCCGGAGTTCGACAACATAGGATCCCTGACGCGAATGATGTTCGTAGAGCCAACGCCCGAGGTGCCCCATCGAGGGGATGTAACAAGCATCTTCGGGGAATTCCTGGTACACTTCGTTGTACAACCGGCTCGTCTCTTCCATTAACTGCTCATATTCTGCCTTGAGCGGCGCGAGTTCGGTTTCGTGTTCAAGGAATTCAGGGTAGGAATATCCCTCATCCGCGCCGATGCGCTGGTGGAGCATGGTGCCGACACGCTGACGCTTGACGTCGCGTGCCGCACCGTGGTCGATGCAGTACTCAAACAAGAATTGGCCGAGTTTTGTGCCGCGCATCATCAGGTCGTGATCGCCGCGACGGCTCAGATATTCGCGGAAGACTTCATCTTTCTGCGCATCGGTGAACCCTTTGACGGCTTGACTGATGGCTTCGAATGATTGGTTCTTCGTGAACTCGTAGAGCATTCCGGTAATGAGCAGGTCTTCAAGACCGGGCGTCGCATGCAGAAGCGTCGCATGTTTCAGACCGCTGTCACCGCGATGATAGACCGTCGGCGTTGCGGGAAGCAGACGATCGGTAAGCCCGCCCATTGCCGCAGTCGTCTGTCCGAAGTAGTCGTTCGGCTTCACGTGTTTAAGCAGGCCTGGCGTGATCTTCACTCCCTCTTCCCAAATGTGCTTTCCAAGCATCTGCAGTTCTTCCGTCGGGTGGCTCATCATCTGCGAGAGGTGCGTTTCAGCCACGCGTGTGGGCCACGTCGCGCCCAATGAGGTCGTGAGGCCCAACGGCAAGAAGTAGCGCATCATGTCAAAGGTCTTTGCGGTGAGCGTGCCGGTGAAGGCGCCCTTGTCCTTGAAATTCGCGGCCAAAACGATGTTTTCTTCCAACCACTTGCGGACAAATGGTGTCCCGCGCTCGTACGCCACCATGCGCGCGTCGTTCAATGCTTTGGTGCGTGCGCCAAAACGAGACGCCTGTAGCCGTGGAGGAATCACGACGTCATCGCGGCTGAACGGGATGTATCGCGTCGACTTTTCCTGGTATGCGCCGAGTTCGGGGTCGGGCATCTCGATGAAATTCGTCGCCGTCTGCGTCACTCCTTCGATGGCGACGCGGAGCATGTCCGCGTCCTTCAGCGAATTGTGCCCGAATTTCACGCCCCATTTCGCCAGGAATTGCTCGGCGGTCTTGAAAAAGTAATCCAGCTGCATGTCCTTGCTCGATGCGATGACGTCGGCC
Organism: Candidatus Woesearchaeota archaeon; assembly: GCA_016203265.1. Classification (GTDB taxonomy): domain Archaea; phylum Nanobdellota; class Nanobdellia; order Woesearchaeales; family ARS49; genus DSQK01. The sequence goes on from JACQNB010000074.1 coordinate 9,982, forward strand.
GCCTGCTCGACCGTGACCAGCTCATTCTTCGGCCAATCTCCTTTTTCGACTTTTTTCTTCATTTCGTCGAAGACATTGAGGAACCGTTCGCGCATCGAGACCGGTGTGCGGCTGTATTGGCCGACCAGGAACGTCCAGACGGGAAACGGCATCTTGTCCGTGGGACAATAGATGTTCTTGTCCGTATTCGTGAAGAAATGATCAAGGACAATCTTTTCCGGCTCGGAAAATGTTCTGTGCTTGACCAATGGCGCTAGTGTTCCTGTCATCCGTTCACCTCAGACTTCCTGTTTCTTCTGTCTTGACGACAAACTGCTTCGGCAGGTTGGGGCCGCGGGGCTGGCCTTGGTAGTTGCCGGCGTAGAGCGCTCGTTCCCCTTTTTCGTCGCAAGGCACTTCCAACATATGGTCATACTGCAGTACGCAGATCGGTTGGCGGTGCTTGATCGTAAATGGAGCATCGCGGATGCGCATCTCCAAGGTGGCGCAGGCGAAGAAGCCCGAGTCAAAGAAGCCCGCATAGTGCGCCCGTCCTTCGGCTGACGTGACGTCGTACGCCATGAGTGTGCCGCACAAGTCTTCCGGGATGAATGCCTTTTCGTACGTCCCCAACAGGTAGAACACGTCCTTTTCGAGGATGAGTTTCCCATTTCTTGGGCGCTCAATCGGTTCGAAGAATTTTGCCTTTTCTTCGGCAAGTTCCCCTTTTCCCGCGCTCAAATCAAATTCGACGGATGAGTTGATCTTCGCCCGATACCCCACGATGTCAGCCTCGAGATCAACCGTCAGTTCCAATCCGCCTTTCTTGAACCTTGTAGTCTTGAGCTCAATCGGACGGTTTTCAGGATCAAGGAGCAATGGGCGTTTCATGTATTCCATCTTGAGCGCGAGCTCATCAACCGGGTTCTCACCATAATGCAACCGCAACTGGTTCAGGGCGAGCCCTTTCGTGACTTGGACGTTCCAGCTCAGAGGAGTGATTTCAACCCAGCATTTGCGTTTCGCGCCGGGTGTGATCGTGTCATAGTTGCGTACGCCGTCGACAATGACGCGCGTCAGGCAATCCGCGCGTCCCGTGGTGCTTTTTGGGTTGAACGGGCCGATTAATCCATCCGGCAAATCAGCGCCAATGTCCAATTCAATCAGGTAGGTCTGGCCGCGATCGAGCGTTTTTGGTTTGAGCGTGCCAAGATAAAATTCCTCGCGGCTCAATTCTTTGATGTTTTCTTCCACAGAACCGATGTGGTCTTCGGGCAAAAAGGCAGCTCGAAGGCGGATGACGCGTTCGCCTAATGGGATGTCCAAGCTGGATGGCTGAATGTACGGTTTCGGATCACTATCGCTCGTCAATAGTCCTGCATTGAACGCTTTCAGAATTCTCTGGCGCGGCAGCACTCCGTACTTCTGAGTTGCATATTCCCCCATGTTCGCTGTTGCTTGTTCGGACGATATTTAAATCGATTATTGTCATCCAACGTGTATTCTTGACTGGTGGAACGTTTATATATCGAGAACGAACCGAATGCGCATGCACCTGTCCGAATACGCGACGCTCATCACTGACGCGATGCTACGCAACGAAACCGTCGTGCTGGGCTGCACGTGCTCAATTCGATACTCGGGCAGAGCCGAAAGCCAGCTCGGACGAGGCGACAGGATCATCCTCATCAAGAGCGACAAGGCCATTTTGGTGCATCAGCCGACCGGCAACGCACCCATCAACTACATGAAGCCCGAAACCAGCCACAGCGTTGTCGTTGAAGGCAACCATCTGCTGCTGAAAAGCAAAAATCTGGCGTTGAAAGAGTTCCTCGACGTCACGATCGAGCGCATTCACTTCTACAATTCGCACAAGCTCGAAGACTCGCAGACCATCATCGTTGCCGGCACCGAAGAGGACATGAGCAACATGCTGTACGAGCATCCGGACATGATTGAGGACGGATTCAAGCCCGTTTCACGGGAAGAACAGACCGCGTATGGCTTTATCGACGTGTTCGGCACGGACAAGCACGGCACGCTCACCATCGTCGAATGCAAACGCTACTGCGCTGACTTGTCCGCCGTGACGCAACTGCGCCGTTATATCGAGAAAATGATGGTCTCGAAAGGAGTGTCCAAGATTCGCGGCATCCTTGCCGCACCCAAGATCACCGAAAACGCAGAACAGATGCTCAAGGACTGGGGCTACGAGTTCAAGTCCATCAGGCCACCGAAATACCTGGAAGCATTCGACAAGAAACAGGCAAAACTGGACTTTTTCTAGCAGTACTTTCTTTTTTCCGTGCGCGTCATGAGCCGCGTGTACTGCACGTTGCATTTCGGGCAATAAACGTTCATGACTCTTGCGTCTGCGACGGGTGCCTTGAGGGACGTGTCAGAATGCTCCCTTTTACAGATGGTGGCCTTTGCGTGATGAGTATTGACGGTTGCTTCAAGCGATACGGTTTCCATAGTCTTCACCTTCACTGTTGATATGATAATGAAAATAAAAAAAATGAATTTATAGGAACAACGGCGCCAGCACGAGCGTCAAGGTAGCGAGCAGTTTGATTAAGACATGCAATGAGGGACCTGCCGTATCCTTGCACGGATCGCCCACGGTGTCTCCCACGACCGCTGCCTTGTGCGCGTCCGAGCCTTTGCCGCCGAAGACGCCTGTTTCGATGTACTTCTTGGCGTTGTCCCACGCGCCTCCGCCGTTGTTCAGCACGATCGCGAGCAGGATGCCGCCGATAGTGCCGACCATGAGGAAGGCGGCCATGGCTTCCGCGCGCAAGGTCAATCCGACGAGAATCGGAAAGCCAATCGCGAGAATGCCCGGCAAAATCATGTTCTTGAGCGCGCCCTTGGTCGTGATGTCGACGCACGCGGCGTAGTCGGGCTTCTTCGTTCCTTTCATGATTCCTTTGTCCTTGAACTGCCTGCGGACTTCATTGATGATGTACTGCGCTGTTTTGCCGACAGCCGCAATTGTCAATCCCGCGAACACGAAAACAAGCATGGCGCCCAAAAGCCCTCCGATGAACACCGGCACTTTTGCGATGTCCACCGTGCTGAAAATGGTGCCGGTGAGTTTTGTAACCTCATCCATGTAGGCGGCGAACAGCAAGAATGCGGCCAAGGCAGCGGAGCCAATGGCGTAACCCTTGGTCAACGCCTTTGTCGTGTTGCCGA
>JACQNB010000072.1 GCA_016203265.1 Candidatus Woesearchaeota archaeon
ATTGGTGAGCTTGAGTCAGGGCTTGAAGGTCGCGATTGCGGAACAGTTTGACAAGATCGGCGGCGACAAGATATTCATTCAGCCAAAAGGAACGTTCGGCGGGTTTGAGTCGGATGCTGCGCAGCTGACGGTGAGCGACAAGGACCGTTTGGCGCGCGTCACAGGCGTGGACGAGGCGACGACCTACATTTTTGAGGTGGGTTTGCTGTCGTTGGATGACGAGAACGTGCCTGTCTACATTTCAGGCATTCCCGAGGATGCGAAGGAACGCGCGCTCGTCATCGAAATTGGCACATGGGAACTCGAGCGCGGCAAGTGGTTCGACAAGGGGTATGGTGATTCGATTGTCATCGGCAACGACTTTGCGCGGACCGAGGTCCTCGACCGAATGCTTCGTACGGGGGACATCGTTGACGTGAACGGCAAGAAATTCACGGTCACAGGCATCTTGAAGCGCATCGGCGATCCGGGCACGGACGGAGGCATTTTCATCGACGAGACCGCCTTGCGCGGCTTGCTCGGATTGGACGCGGAACAGACGAGTTTCATCGGGGTGCGCGTGGAAAAAGGCGCGGATATGAAGCTTGTGCAGGAACGCTTACGGCACGAGTTGCGCCAAGCGCATGATGTCGGGAAGGGACAGGAGGATTTTGAGGTGCAGTCCCCTGAGGACTTGCTTGCGGTATTCAACACGATTTTCGGCATCATTCAAGTGGTGCTTGTGGGCATCGCGGCAATCTCGTTGATTGTCGGCGGCATCGGCATCATGAACACAATGTACACGGCAGTCTTGGAACGAACGAGTGAGATCGGCGTGATGAAAGCGATCGGCGCACGTAATCGCGACGTGCTCACATTGTTCATCATCGAATCAGGCGTGCTCGGACTCGTGGGTGGTTTGATTGGCGTGATGATTGGGAGCGCGATGAGCAAGAGTGTTGAACTTGTCGCAGGCGCAGCCTTCGGGAGTCCGTTGATTCGCGCCGTGTTTCCGTTGAGTCTGCTCATTGGCGCACTCGTGTTTTCGACGTTCATCGGAGTCGCGTCAGGCGTGTTGCCGGCATATCAGGCATCGCATCTTCCGCCCGTGGAGGCGTTGAGGTACGAATGATGCAGTTTTACGCGAGGTTCGCGCTGAACACGTTCGCGAGACGCCGTTTGCGCTCCTGGCTCACCATGCTCGGCATTTTCATCGGTATCGCGGCCATTGTCTCGCTCATCAGTCTCGGGCAGGGTTTGAAGACCGCGATCGGCACGCAATTCTCCGCGTTGGGGACCGACCGCATCATTGTGCAGGCAAAGTCACTCAATTTCGGTCCTCCCGGGCAGGGCGCGGTCGCGCAATTGACGACGAATGATCAAGATGCGATCGAACGGGTTTCGGGCGTGTCGCAGATCGCGGGGAGAATGTTGAAGTCTGCGAAAGTGGAGTTTAATGACCGCACCCAGTTCAGTTTTGTGGCGAGCATGCCAGACACGCCGGAAGGCAGGCACCTGATTGAGGACATGTTCCGTTTGAAGACGGATCAAGGGCGTTTGATCGATGCCGGCGACCGAAAGAAGGTCGTGGTTGGCAGCAATGTTGCGGACAAGGATCAGTTCGGCAAGCCCGTAGAGGTGGGCGCGCGTCTCGAAATCAATGATGAGACGTTCGAAGTGATTGGTGTCATGACAAAGCTCGGTCAGCCGCAGATTGATGGTTCCATTTTGATGCCCGATGATGCCATGCGTGAATTGTACGGGTTGGATAAGGAAGTGAGTGCCATCGTCGTGCAAGGACAGAAAGGGCTTGATCCGATAGTATTGGCAGACCGAATCACGAAACGGTTGCGTTCGTTCAGGAACGTGGAAGAAGGCCGTGAAGACTTCACCGTGCAGACATCCGGCCAGTTGCTGGACACGCTTGGCACGATTTTGAATGTCGTGACTGCCGTCTTGGCCGGCATTGCTGGCATTTCGTTGCTTGTTGGGGGTATTGGCATCATGAACACGATGTACACGTCCGTGCTCGAACGACGAAAGGACATCGGTTTGATGAAGTCCGTTGGCGCGAAGACTCGCGATATTTTGATGATGTTCCTGATGGAATCGGGGCTCTTGGGGTTGGCCGGCGGAGCGATCGGCATTGCGCTCGGTGTGCTGATGGGGTTGCTCGTGCAAGTCATTGCCAGCCAAGCGCTCGGGCCGGGACTGATTCAAGCCTCATTTCCGTGGTATTTGCTCGTTGGAGCGCTCATGTTTTCGTTCATCGTCGGAAGTGTTGCCGGCACGTTGCCGGCCATCCAAGCGTCACGTTTAAATCCTGTTGATGCGTTGCGTGGCGCATGAACCTGCAGAACATCATCACCTGGGTCTTGCACGGCCTGCTGATCGCGCTGCTCGGCATCGCATTGTGGAACGGGGAATACTTGCGCGCCATCGTCGCGGCCATCGCAATCATTCTTGCATTCTTGCCCGCCATTGCGCAGCGAAATTGGCGCATCACGGTGCCTTGGGGCTTCGAAGTGCTGTTGATTATTGCGCTTTCTCTGCACGTCAGCGGCGTCATCTTCCGCTGGTATGAGCTGTTTGCGTGGTGGGACACGATGACGCACTTGATCGGTTCGGCGACCGTGGCCATCTTGGCATTCATGGGCGTGTATGCGCTCTACGTCGCGGGCAAGATTCACGTCAGCATCAAGATGATCGGGCTGTTTACGTTCTTTACGGCAATGGCGGTCGGAGGACTGTGGGAAGTGTTGGAATTTGGATTGGATTACGCGTTCGACAGCCGTTCGCAAGTGGACAACGCGGACACAAACACGGACTTGATCAACGACGGCATTGCCGGCCTTTTGGTCGCGATTGCTGGCATGGAATACCTGAAGCGCGCGCCCGAAGCGCGGCTTGAAAACCGCGCGCAAAAGCTGATGAAACAGTTGAAGAAGTTTCTGAAATAAGCCTTCGGAGGGAGTTGCACCCCCGA
>JACQNB010000076.1 GCA_016203265.1 Candidatus Woesearchaeota archaeon
GAACGCGTAACAACACGTCAAGATAAATTGAATATTTCCAACAACAACCTCAAGCTTATTATGAGCATTCCAGACACGATATTTGCCAGCGGAGGCATCATCTTTGAAACCGTTACCGCGGATAACATATTCGATGCGAACAACATTAGCATCATTGCGCCGAGCAACACTGGCTTTGCATTCTTCATGAATGTTTCAGTTAACTTCACGGCGACGAATAATATCGTAAGCGCAGGCAGCAACATTTACGCAACGATCGCTGACGCAATCAACGTCACCTTCACCAACCTCACGATCGAGAGCGAGAACGGCAGCATTCGTTTCCCAGGAAGCATCAACATCACTGGAGTGCAGAACATCAGCATCAATAGTTACAACTTGAGCAACAATTCTGCGTTCATCAATAGTACCAACTTGACTTTCTTCAACACGTCTGCGTTCATCACGTTGAATAACCTCGGATTCACCAACGCAGTACCAATCGTTGACTTTACCGACTTGAACACGTATACCAATTGCACGACTGACGTCTGCACCAACACAAGCTACGATGGAAGCACGTTCAAATTCAACGTCAGCCACTGGACGACGTTCAAGGCTGAAGAATTCGTGCCGGCGGCAGGAGCACTCAATTCGTCCTGTGGTGACATCACTCAAACAACCGTCCTGAACGCGAGCGTGAACGCCTCGGGAACGTGCTTCAACATCACCAATGATAATCTCACGCTCAATTGCAACGGACACACCATCACGTATGACCTTTCCGGATTGGGCAACGTCAGCGGCGTCACCGCGCTGAACAAAGTCAACATAACAGTGAGGAACTGCGTCATCCGGGATGGCAACGAATCAGGTTCCTTTGGCATGGCTATCAACCTGACCAGCACGAACAACAGTCTCATCCTCAACAACAGCATCACGACGAACGGCACCAACCAGTCCATCGGCATAATGATCGCGGGCACATCACGATATGACCGCATCGAGGACAACCGCATCACCACGCGTGGCGCCGACAGGAACAACTTCGGCATCTGGATGGTTGACGAACGTGACAGCAACGTGACCTCCAATATCATCAGCACGAACGGCACGCACCAGAACCACGGCATCAAGATCGAAACGGGAACAAACATCACCGTGCGCAACAACACCATTGCCGCGCGCGGCACGGCAAACCAGAGCACCGGCATAACGCTGAGCAGCTCGACGACGAACTCAACCGTCGAGAGCAACGCGATAACGACTGATGGCGAACGCGCCAACTACGGTGTCGACCTCACGTTAGTGGGCGGCTACAACCGCGTGCTGCGCAACGCCATCAATACCAGCGGCACGAGCGACATTAACGTCGGTGTCCACGTATCAACCTCCAGTAACCAAACAATCGATTCGAACGTCATCCGCACCAACGGCACGCACGACAACTACGGCATCCGCCTTGAGGTCAACATTTTCGAGACCAATGCGACGAACAACACCATCGTCACGAACGGCACCGCGGGAAGCAACCACGGATTCCTCATCCAAAGCGGCGCAAGCAGGAACCTCATCGCGGAAAACACCATCACGACATCCGGCGTCACCAACGACAACCGCGGCATCGCTTTGATTCTCAGCGCGTTGAACAACACGCTGCGCGGCAACGTCATCGTGACCGGCCCAAGAACGAGTTACAACCAGCACGGCATCACGTCCCAATCAGATTCGATGAACAACCAAATCATCAACAACACCATCACGGTGAACGGCGAAAACGCCACGTACGGCATCAGGCTCAATGACGTGGCGAACATCACCATAATCAACAACACGCTGCGAGTGAACGGAACAGCCTCGAACGCAGGCATACGCGCCGTGAACACCAACCAAAGCGTCATCCTGCACAACTTCATCCGCGTGTTCGGCAACCAATCGCAGGGCATCGACCTCCATAACTCGTCTGACAACACCTTCACGAACACGAACATCACCGCGCAAGGCATCGATGCCCTCGGTTTCTATCTCGAAGGCAGCAACGGCACACAAGTAAGCACATTAATCCTCGACAATCCCTCAAACTGGCTCATCGCGAACGTGTCGACGTTCAACAACTTCACCAACACGACCTTCAGCACGGGCAACGGCAGCATCCAGTTCCCCGGTCTCGTCGCGCTGAACGGCTCGCTGCTGCTGAACCATTCTGCACTGGACATCACGCTCAACCGGAGCTTCTCCAACAGTTCAAACCACAGCGCGTTCAACAGGAGCGCGAACATTGTTTTGAGCGGTCTCGCATTCACAAACGCGCAGGCAGTAGTGGACTACACTGACTCAGAAACATATTCCACCTGTCCTGCCGACGTCTGCACCAACACGAGTTATGACGGTTCGACATTCAAGTTCAACGTCTCTCACTGGACCACGTTCGCGGCGCAAGAAGCAACCGTTGAAGGCGCGAACAGCACCAGCATGCAGCTCACCAAGCGCGACACGCAAGATCCGGTTACGGCAGGCACGAGCCTCACGTTCAACGTGACCATCAACAACACAGGCACGGACACGGCCTACAACGTCACGCTGACCGAAATCTACAACGCGAATGTCACATTCAGCAGCGGCCAGCCCGTGCCCGTTGGCGCGACGAACGACACGTTCATCATCGGCAACCTCACATCAGGCCAGGTCTATGTCATGAACGTCACCGTGACCGTCAACGGTACCGTGTTCAACGGTTCGCTCATCAACAACACCGTGAACATCTCGTGGTTCAACACATCAGGATTGTTCAACACGCTCAACACCACCATCAACACGACCGTGACCGGAGACCTCAAGGCAGACGCATGCCAGACGCTCGCGCTTCCGGGCACGTACCGCGTCAGCCAGAACCTGTCAGTTTTCGGCAACTTCAGCACCTGCTTCAACCTGACCACGAACGACATCAACCTCAACTGCGACGGGTTCACGCTCCGAGGCAACCGTTCTGAAGGCCAGCACGGCATCAACGCGTCTGCGTTGAACAATCTCACCGTGCAGAATTGCGTCATCACCAACTTCACGGATGGCTTGGTGTTCTCGCGCGTCCGGAACGCCACCATCTACAACAACACCGCGTTGAACAACTCGGACGACGGCTTCGACATCCGAAGCACGAACTTCAGCGTCATCAGCTTCAACAACGCGACGAAGAACTTCGACACGAACATTCTCCTTGCCGGCGGCTGGTACAACAACTTCACGAACAACACGGTCGACAACGCGCGCGGCGACATCTACTCGAACGGATTCACCGTCACCTCGAACTCCAAGGAGAACCGGTTCGTGAACAACACGGCGTTGTCGAACCAGAACACCGGCATCCTCATCACACAAAGCGACAACAACTCTGTGCTGAACAACACCGCGTTCGCGAACGGCGAGGACGGCATCGTGTTCAACCAGTCGCTGACGAACGTGATGCGGGGCAACCTCGTCAGGAACAACTCGGACGACGGCATCGTCGTCGACACGAGCAACTTCTCAGTCATCGACATGAACAACGCTTCACGCAATGGCGACAACAACATCATCCTGTTCCAGAGCAACAACAACAACGTCACGAACAACACGGCGTCCTTGGCCGCGGGCGCCGGTTTCAACAACGGCATCGCCGTCTCAAACATCTCGAACAGCAACCGCATCATCAACAACACGATGGCGGACAACTCAGATGACGGATTGCAGCTCATCAGGAGCAACGACAGCGTCGTGGCGTTCAACCGCGTCATCAACAACGGGGACGACGGCATCGACATCAGCAACGACACCGGACACAATATCTCGTTCAATTACATTCAGGGCAACTTCCTCGGCATCGCGCTGACGCCGGGCTTCGGCATCTGGATCGAGAACAACACCATCACGAACAACACGAACGACGGCATCTTCATCGCGCGGCACTCGGAGAACAGCACCATTATCCGCAATCTCATCACGGACCATCTCGCGTCGGGAGGAGCCGGCATCAATCTCTACACGAACAATTCGCCGAACCACAACATCACCATCATCCACAACATCATCAACGGGACAGGCGACCACGGCATTGTCGTATTGAACCTGAGCCAGAACATCAGCGTCGTGAACAACACCATCAGGTTCGCGGGAATGTCAAATCCGTCAGGCAGCGGCATCTACGCCCGCGACGTCAAGAATCTCAACATCACGGGCAACAACATCAGCAATGTCTCGGATACGGGCATCTGGGTCAACATGGTCGAGAATCTCACCATCGCGTTCAACAACATCACGGGCGCAAGCACGTTCATCCGCGTCAACCTCACCAACAACACGCTCATCCGCGCGAACACGCTCCAGAACACGAACCTGACTTCGCTGCAGCTGCTCAACGCGTCGAACACAACGCTGCTCGACAGTCAGTTCAAGAACTACACGCTGACGAGTTCAGGCATCACTATCCGCACGAGTGGACTCGGCCAGATCGAGTTTAATAATCGTTCGATGACGGTAACGGGTACGAACTTTACGAACGAGACGCGCATCACGACGAACAACCTCACCGTCAAGAACTCCGCGTTCAACAGCAGCGCGAACCTCACGCTGAATGGACTGACATTCACGAACGCGGTTGCGCTAGTCGATGCGGAAGACGACGGAACCTATCTCAACTGCACGTCCGACGTCTGTACCAACACCAGTTATGATGGAAGCACGTTCAAGTTCAACGTCAGTCACTGGACCACGTTCGCGAGCGAGGAAGCAACCGTCATTGCGACCCTTACCTATAATTTCACCAATCTGAGCGCAACCAAGACAGACCTCTACGATCCCTCAAACACGAGTTCTTTGCTGAACTACACCATCCTCATCAACGTCACGAACGGTACCGCGCACAACATCACGGTGAATGAAACCTACTCGGCAGACATCCGCTTCGTGAGCGCAACGCCAAGTCCCGTCAGCGGAACGAATACATCGTTCATCATCGGCAACCTCAGCAATGGCTCCATATACCGCGTCAACATCACCGTGCTCACACTGAACATCACCAACGGCACCATCATCACGAACAACGTCAATGTCAGCTTCTTCAACGAGTCCGGAGGTTACCGCAGCACAAACGCAACCGCGACGACAACCGTGCTCGCGAACATCACGCTCAATCGGACGAGCGTGAATCTGACCAAGACTGACGCTCCCGACCCCGTCAACATCAACACCTATCTCAACTACACGATCTTGATCAACGTCACGAACGGCACGGCAAGCAACATCACGCTGTCGGAGAACTACTCAACGAGCGTGCGGTTCAATCATTCGTCGCCAAATCCGGTTTCCGGCACCAACGGC
>JACQNB010000080.1 GCA_016203265.1 Candidatus Woesearchaeota archaeon
ACCCAAGACGTCCGCCCTGGTCTTCAGTTCAGGCAAGATCGTCTGCACCGGTGCGAAGTCAATGAAGAAGGTCAAGGAGAGCATCGACGCCATTATCAAGAACATCGCGAAGATCAAGATTCGGATCACCATCAAGCCCGTCATCAAGGTGCAGAACATGGTCGCGTCCGGCAGCATCAACATGGACCTCAACCTGAACCGGCTGGCCATGACCTTGGAGCATACGGAGTACGAGCCCGAGCAGTTCCCCGGGCTAGTCTACAAGCTGCCCAGCACCCACGCGACCTTCCTGCTCTTCAGCAACGGCAAGGTCGTCTGCACGGGCACCAAGAGCGAGGAAGAGGTTCACAAGGTGTTGGACATCCTCATCGAGAACCTGAAGAAAGTCAAGAAATAATGTTTGTTTATAAAGAAACCGCGCAACCTAGCGGAAGCTTTCCGCCACGGGCGGAAAAACCACTGGACATGCGCGTGTAAGACATATAAAAAGAGTCGTGTTGAAAAGAGGCATGGAAGCGGAAACCAAGGTGATGGACGCGCCGGAGATGATCCGGATTCTCGTCGAGTTCTTCGAACGGACCTATTACGCCGACTTGGTCGAGCACGCGAGAAAAGGCGAGAAATTCCTTGTTGTCGATTTTCAGGAGCTCGCGAAGTTCGACCCGACCATCGCGGACGTGCTCCTGGAGCACCCTGAAGAGGTCCTGAAGGCAAGTCAGCTCGCGATTGAGCAGTTCGACCTGCCGGGCAGCAACAAGGGATTCAACGCGCGCTACAAGAACTTGCCGCCGAGCAGCTGCATGAACGTGCGCAACCTGCGCCACGAGCATCTCAAGAAATTCCTGTCCATCGAAGGAGTCGTCCGCAACAAGACCGAGGTCCGGCCGCATGTCACGAGCGCGCGCTTCGAATGCCCGAGCTGCGGCAACATCATGAGCATCCTGCAGCTGGACGAGACGTTCAAGGAGCCCAGCAAATGTTCCTGCTGAAGAAAAGGCAAGTTCCGCGAAATCAGCCGCGAACTCGTTGACGCGCAAGGCCTCGTCATTGAGGAGGCGTCCGAGCAGTTGGAAGGCGGCGAACAGCCGAAACGCCTGAACATCTTCCTCAAGAATGACCTGGTCAGCCCGATGTCGGAAAAGCGCACCAATCCCGGCGTCAAAATCATGGTCGTCGGCATGCTGAAGGAAGTGCCGATCACGCTCAAGTCAGGCGCGAAAAGCGTCAAGTCAGAAATCGTGTTCGAGGCAAATTTCATCGAGCCGAAGGAAGAGGACTATTACGACATCAAGCTCACGCCGGAAGACGAGGCAAAAATCAAGGAACTCGCCGCGGATCCCGCATTGGAACGCAAATTCGTCAGCAGCATCGCGCCCAGCATTTACGGTCACGAAAAAATAAAGGAAGCGCTCGTGCTCCAATTGATGGGCGGAGTCAAGAAGATGCGCGATGATGGCGTCTCGACGCGTGGCGACATCCACATGCTCCTGATCGGCGACCCGGGCTCGGGAAAGTCGCAGATGCTGAAGCGCATCAACAAGGTTTCGCCGAAAGGGAGGTTCATCTCGGGCAAGGGCGTTTCCGGAGCGGGTCTCACGGCCAGCGTCATCAAGGACGAATTCATCGGTGGCTGGAGTCTGGAAGCCGGCGCATTGGTACTCGCGAACAAGGGCATCTGTTGCATCGACGAAATGGACAAGATGAGTCCGGACGACACGGCTGCCATGCACGAGGCATTGGAAGGCCAGACCATCACCATCAGCAAGGCGAACATTCAGGCCACGTTGCGCGCGGAAACGACCGTGCTCGCGGCGGCAAACCCGAAATTCGGCCGGTTCGACCCGTACGACACGGTGGCCAAGCAGATTGACCTTCCTCCGACGCTCATCAACCGTTTCGACCTCATTTTCCCGATCAAGGACTTGCCGGACGCGATCAAGGATGAACGTCTCGCAAAGTTCGTGCTGGACTTGCACCATAACTTGAAGACCGAGGCAGAACTCGAGACGGGGTTGCTGCGCAAATACATCGCGTATGCGAAACAGCACGTCTTTCCGGTGCTCACGGAAGGCGCGATTGAGGAAATCAAGAATTATTACTTGCAGATGCGTTCGTCCGGCGGCAAGGAAGGAGTCATCAAGTCAGTTCCAATTTCGGCACGACAGCTCGAAGCGTTGATTCGTCTGTCGGAAGCGCACGCGCGCCTGCATCTCTCCGACAAGGTCTCGCGCAAGAACGCGAAGAAAGCCATCGAGCTCGTGCACCACTATCTCAGTCTTGTCGCGATGGACGAAACCGGAGCGTTTGATATCGACCGTGTCGCAACAGACACGACGGCAAGCACGCGCAACAAGATTATCATCATCAAGGAGTTGCTTGCGGAGCTCGAAAACAAGACAAAACCCGTGCCGCTTCAGGACTTGGTGACGGCAGCAATGGACAAGGGCATCTCGGAATCAGAATTGGATGAGATCGTGCAAAAGCTCAGGCGCGGCGGCGACCTGTACGAACCGAAACCTGGCTTTGTGCAACGACTGTAACAATGAGAGAAGGGCACTATGCGATCGTTTGCAGTTCGGCCAAATTCTTGAAGGAATAGCACGACGACTGCAGGTTCGGGTTGGTGATGCTCGTGCACACGTCGAACTGCTTGTTGTTGATGGCAAAGGAGAGGTAACAGCTGTCGCGCGTCGCGTCGGTGGTGATTCTGCCGCAGGTTGCTGAAATGGCCGTCTTTCTCGCGACAAGGTCATAGCACTGGTCTGCGTCGGCCGTCTGCGCAAGCGTGCCGCACAGCAGTTCTGCGCGGTTGGCGTCGCTGCCCGCGATGGTTTCGGCTTCCGCAACGATTTCTCCGGATGATTTCGCTGCGGGCGCGGCAGCGCAGTCGCGCGAGCACGTTCCCGTCGTTTCGCCCTTGTCATCATCGCAGACATAGTCGCCGCAGCAAACCGGTAGGGGCTCGAAGAAACAGGCTCCGTTCTCGGCATGGTCATTCGTGCACGCGTCGAAGTCGTTGCACTGCGCGGCCGGAGAAGAAACATATTCAGGGGTTGACACGGACGTGCCGACCGCAGGAACGTTCGGGAGACTTGCCGGTTTCACGGATGGCAAGACTTTGAACGAGAAGCTCGATTCTGCCGTATGACCGTCGGCGTCGGCGACCGTCTTGATGACGTATCGGCCGGGTTGCAGGTCGTCCGGCAACCGCACTTTGGACAGCGCGCTGTCCGCGACCTCCACCCGCTGTTCAATCTGGAGGATGAGGTTGCCTGTCGCGGGAGAAATGAGCTCGTGGCGCAGCACCAATTCCTCCGCGTCGATGGAACGTTCATATTCGAACGATTCTCCGAATGAGATGCTTGAACCTGCGCGCGCCTCGACTGCCTGCGGCACCGTTTTCATAGTGAAGGCAGGTCCGATGTTGCTCACGATGAGGATGATGATAATGATGACCGCAAGCCCACCGCCGATGCCTGCCGCGGCGGGAAACCAGGAGATTCTGCGCAAGCCCGTTGCTCGCAGCGCACGGTCTGCGTCGGACGACGAATAACCCGACGAAATCAGGCTTTGATGAATCTGCGCGGGAGAATATCCTTGTGAACGCATTCGCTGGATGGACGCAATCACCTCTGGTGCGGGCATGTGGTGCTTGTCGTCAAGATGTTATTTAAAGCTATCGTCAGGAGTGGAGTAGCTAAATTCTTATAAATCTCAGTTCGCGCACGGCAGGATGGTGGAGCGGCAAAAACCGTTGGTGGCACAGCAAGTCTGCATCACAGACCTGATTCATGGCCAGTTGCACGAGCGGCAGAATGAG
Source organism: Candidatus Woesearchaeota archaeon (assembly GCA_016203265.1). Classification (GTDB taxonomy): domain Archaea; phylum Nanobdellota; class Nanobdellia; order Woesearchaeales; family ARS49; genus DSQK01. The sequence continues at coordinate 3,821 of JACQNB010000080.1, forward strand.
TTGATGACCGTCGTGACGGATGACGGGCGCGAAATTGCTCGCGCAAACATCATCGGTTTGGTCGTTGACCGCGGCGAGGGAGATCCTCCCGGGCTGGTGATTGACGATGGCACGGAACGCATCCCGGTGCGCGCGTTCGGGCAAGTGCCCGGTATCGAGGACGCCGCCTTGGGAATGCCGGTGCTGGTCATCGGCCGGCCGCGGCAGTTCGGGCAGGAACGGTTTCTTTCGGCTGAATGCGTGCGCGTGCTGGAAAGCCCGCGCTGGATCGAATTGCGCAAACGGAGCGCGGTCAAACAGCCCGTCAAACGTTCGCTGCTGGATACCGTGCGCGCCTTGGACCGGGGGGAGGGTGCGGATATTGAGGAAGTCCTGGCGCAGGCGCGTGCAGGCCAGGATGAGCTGCAGCGCATGCTCGTCGCAGGCGACATTTTCCAGGTGAGCCCGGGCAAAGTGAAGATTCTAGAATAGCGCCGGCGTGATGTAGACTTCGATGATGGCCGCGATGAACAGGAGGCCGATGCCGAGCAACAGCAGGTCAGATGCGTCCAGGATTATTTTCTCGAAATTGCGCGTGCCGAAATCTCGTTTCATGAGCGCGATGGAAATGATGCCGCCGGCGAGCCCTCCGACAAAATAGCCGAGGATTTCAGGGATGCCGTGGATAAAATAGCGCAGGAAACTCAACGCGGAGACGTAAAAGT
>JACQNB010000091.1 GCA_016203265.1 Candidatus Woesearchaeota archaeon
GTCCAGGACGTCTCCCTTGACGACGTTGATGAACAGTCCTGCTTCTTCCAAGACATCAAGCATGGTCTTGCCACTCGGGCTGGCGTCATGCGAGCCCGGAATGAGATAGACGGGGATGGTTGCGCGCTTGACCTCGTTCAGTTTTTGCACGGCGAGTTTCAACGCATCGATGGGCGGCACGCTCGTGTTGAACAGGTCGCCCGCGATCAAAAGAAAGTCGACGCGTTCCTCGATGATCTTGTCGATGCATGCCGAGAAACTCTGCGCGTTCGCCTCTCGGAGCGCGGGCTCGCGCCAGCCGCCCAGATGCACGTCCGCGATGTGCGCGAACTTCATGAGGCATCAGCCTCGTGACTCCGAACATCGCAATGAGAGGTTGTCACGGTCTCACTCCGGTGAATGCTTGCGCCTGTTTCGGCTGTTCGTTGGTGTCGAACAACGGAATCGTGATGGGCGTGACGCACTTGACGAACGTGCTCGTGATGATGGCTTCGCCTTTGTCGAGGCTCGCGATGGTTCTGTCGTGTTCTGAAAGGTCTTGCGCCGCGCTCTCAATCAAGGCTTGGCGTTCGGGTTTCATCTCAGTGCCGAGGATGATTTTGGTGTTGATGTTCGCGAGAATATCTCGTGGAATCAAGGACGGCAGTTGCGTGATGGCAACGAGTCCCACCTTGAATTTCCTTCCTTCGCGCGCGATGGTGCTGAAGATGTTGCCTCCTTTTTCGAGCGCGTCCTTGCCTAAGACGCGGGGTGCTTCTTCCAAGAAGATGCTGATGACGGGCTTGTCCTTGAGCGTGCCGTCTTGTTTGCACTGCTTGTACTGGTGGAGTGTCTCGCTCGCGATGATGCTGCCGATGAGGATTTCGACCGCGCCCGAGAACGAGCTCGTGTCGATGATGACGAGCTTGCCTTGTTCCAAATCTCGGACGATGTCATGCACCGTGGTCACGCCGGCAGTGGTGTCGAAGATGCCGTCGCACGTGAGCGTGTCATCGATTTGCAAGTCAAGAAGTTGTTGCAGTCGTCGTCTCACAACTGCAAGCGTGCCTTCCATGAAGTTGCCGATGGCCTCGCCCGTGAGCACCTCCTCAATCCAGTGTTCGCCGTGGCGCTTCCAATACGCCATGATGCATTCCTTTTGTGCGTCGCTCCACGGCATGACGCCGTCGAAGTGCTGCGGATGGAGGAGTGAGAGATTGATTTTCAAGGTTCTTGCGCCGGGCATCGGATCAGGAGAATAGGAGATGACACGTTCGTGATTGGGATGGTCTTTGAGCCCGCGTTTCGTGCGTCCGTAGTATTCGTCGTGCGGATCGAGCACGAGTACGCCCGCGTAATCGTGGTTGCACACGTCCCAGAGCATGGTGTAAGCGAGGTTGCTCTTGCCTTTGCCGGTCGTGGCAGAAATGAGCACGTGATGGCTCAAGACATCAACACCTGGCAATGCGATAGGAACGTTGAGCGTGGTGCTGCCGGAACGCAGTTTGCCGAGCAGCAACGGATGTTGCGGCGTGAAGAAGGGAACATCAGTTGCCATGATTTCTCTGACTGAAGAAAAGAGTCCGGGCAGTTCTTTGCACAAACTTGCGTTGGTGCCGTTAATCGTCAGGAGTCCTTGCGCTTTCGCCAAAACGTAGGTTCGCAAGTGCGGGTCCATGATGTTGAGCGTGCTGTCCTCCTCGAGTTTGAGCCCGGAAACGAGTTCGAGATGCTGTTGGCTCAACTGCGAGCCGTAGTCAAGGTCGAAAATCTGCAGCAGCACGTTGCCGTTGGGCGTTTCCGCGATGAGCAGTTCGCCGAGTTCCAGACGGACGCCTTGCTTTGCGCGGATGACAAGATTGCCGTAGCCGCCCGCCACCACCATCCCCTTGATCATGGGCGTTTCTGTTCGTGGATGCTATTTAATGATTTGTTGCGTTGAAACCATAAGTTACTTATAGCATTGTGTGCACGGTCGCATTATGGGAAAAGAGGATGCGAGCATCGAGCGTGCCATGGAGGCAGCTGAACGCCTTTCCCGGCAGAAGATTCCGACCGAGAAGGAGATTGCCGCGCAGTTCGAGGCTGACATGGCGCGCGCGGCGAAGGCGAGAAAGCTGCTGAAACGCGTTCGTGAACCGGTTTCTCGACGGAAAACGGCTTCGAAAGGCCGCAAGAAGTGACTTTTTCCGTCGGAAATTGACTTTTTCAGGTTCGAAAGTTTTATAAATAACCTCAGACTCTCGACGGTACAAGGGGGAAGATTACGGTTTTTCCCGTCATAAAAAAAGAAAAAGGAGGAATCTCCAATGGCAGAAAAGGTTGCAAAAGTTGGTGTGAAGAAGCAGGGTGGATATCTCTACTTCGTTGACAAGTCAGGTCACGTCTCGCGCGCAAAGATGGCCCGCGGCCGCAAGAAGGGCGCGAAGAGCAAGCCCGAAGTCGTCGCAAAGGTCGGCGTGAAGAAGCAAGTGGGTTACTTGTACTTCATCGACAAGTCCGGCGACATTTCTCGCGCAAAGATGGCGAGAGCGTAAGCAGAAATTCTTATTTTTTTTATTTTTCTATCCCCGTAAACCCTTCTCTCAGTAATCGCATCACGTTGTCTTTGAACGTCGGATAGTCTTTCACGTTGCAGCGTCCGCCGGCTGCGGGGATATGCCCGCCACCAGATGCGTCGGGCAAATCCTTCAACGCTTCCACGATTAATTTGTTGACGGCGACGTGCTGGTCGTTGCACCGCATGGAGATCGTCATTTTGCCGTGTTCGGGCGCGCACACCGCGAGAATCCATTGCTTGTATTTCAGTCCGAGGATCGTCGTGATGGCGCTCTTGACTGAGTATTTCGGCGTGACTTTGTAAAACACGAGTTTGAGTTCAGGATGCCATTCGCCTTTGGTCTTGATGTGTTTGGTCCACTTGATGATGTCCTCTTCAATGATGGTGTGGTAGCGCTTGATGGGCGAATCGAGCAGTTCCTTGTAGGTTTTCGCCTCGACCGCGACGTTGAATGCCTTGTGGATTTCTTTGGCATCATATGAGGCAGTGTCGTTGATGTAGATGCCGACTTTGCCGATGGCCGTCTTGAACAGGTCTTTCTGCATCGGCACCTTGTACTTTTTGAACACACCCTTGATCCAGGATTCCCACGGTTCCGTGGCGATGTCGGAAATGCATCCTGCTGCGGCCAGCCAGTCCTTGTCTTCGAGATTGACGTGCCGTGAGAACAGGTCATACGCCAGTTTGCTGGTGCAATACCGGCTCGGCTGGCTCAAGTCAGTGAACAGTTGCGGTTTGATGAGGAGGATGTTCTTGGCTTTGAACGGGTGGTAAAGCGCGTGATGGTCGATGATGAGGATTTCGGCAAAGGACGCGATGCGTTCCGTAATCTCGGGCATGTTGTCCAAGGCAACATCGCACGCAATAAGTTTGGTCACGCCGGCTTTCTTCATCAGGGCGACATCTTCTTCGCGAATCGTGTGGGACGCGCCGGCAGGGTAGATGCGGACGTCAGGAATGCGTCCTCGTAAACGCTTGATGGCCGTCGCGACAATCGCGCCGGAAGAAATGCCGTCCGAATCGGCGTCGTGAAACAATCCTAATACGTCCGAAGAAGTGATATTCTTGACAAAGCTGTCGAACCGCGCGAGCAGTCCTTGGTTAGTGATGTGCATCTCGGTGCACCAACTGATAGAGCGTGTCTATAAAGTTAACGCGGTCGAACAGGAGTGCGTAGCCGAGGAGAAGAATAAAAAGAGGCGCGAATGAGAAGTTCGGTGTTCGCGCCTGAGGGGGGTTGGTGAGCATGAGTAGGAGGGCAGGAGTAGCCTGCCCGTGTGAACAACGGCAAATGTCTTGCCGTTGCAGTGCACCTTGTGGGTGCGCCAACGATTGCGAAAAATAAAAAGGGCGGACAACGCATTTAGCAAACCCGCACTCAGCGTTGGCCTACAGCAAGGAAGCGTGTGTGCGCTGCGAGCTTCCTTCGCCGCCTGTATTTCCTTATCTCTCGCGTATATCCCATGCGTGTGCATGAGTACAAGTTCTAGTAAGGGCAACGTTAATATAGTTCTAACGTATATACAAACCAATGAATACGTTGCATACGTATTCTGATTCAAAAAGGTGACACATGCACGTTCGTAAACTCGTCAAAGCAGGGCCCAGTAGCCATACGGTTTCTTTGCCGAAAGAGTGGCTTCTGCAGCACAAATTGGGCAAGGGAAGCACGGTGTTCTTGCATGAGCGCGACAACGGTTTGGTGATCGTGGCTGATCCTTCATCAAAACCAGAACAGCGTGAAAAGACGATTGTGGTGGACAAGAAGGAGGTGGCCACGCTCGGTCGAGAGTTGACCAGCGCGTATATCAACAATTACTCCACGATTCGTTTCACGGGCGACGTGCAGACGCACGCGAAGGACTTGCGCAAACTGTTGCGTGACTTTGCGGGCTTGGAAATCGTGGAACAGTCTCCCACGACGCTGGTTGCGCAGGACTTGCTGAACCTGAAGGAAGTTTCGATTGAGAAAACATTGCGACGCATGGACATGACCGTGCGTTCCATGTTTCAGGACTGCAAAAATCCTGCGCTTGCGGAGAGCGTTGCGTTGCGCGACTATGACATGAACCGGATGTACTTTCTGTTGTATCGCTTGCTGAAGGGCAGTTTGCGCGACCCGATCGTTGCGCAGCACGTGCAGTTGTCGACAGACAAAGTGCTTGCTTCTTGGGTTTTGGCGAACACGTTTGAGAATCTGGGTGATAGCTTGAAGCAGTTTGCCGGCAAAAAGTCGCCGATGTTCGTTGAGCTCGAGAAACTGTATCTTGACGCGGTCAAGGCGTCATTCACGAACGACAAAATACTCGCTGACGCCGTTGCCGGCCGTCGCGAAGAGCTCGTGTCCAACATGAAAGGGGAAAGCGGTGACATTCTGCGCACGATGGCGACGTACATCGTGGACATCGCGCGTGCGGTGATTGATGCTGACAATTGAGTAGCTAAATTCTTTTAAAAGCTCGTCCTCGTCGAGACTACATGAAAGAGTTGGTGGACGCGACAACGTGGCAGATGGTGCAGGACCGGCTTGCGCAGAGCATTGGGCTGCCCGTGGTCACGGTGGATCTGCACGGCCAAATCCAGTTCAAGTCAGGACAGTTCCCGTTCTTTTGCATGCTCGTGGAGAAGAAGGGAGGCCAGTTCTGCACGCTCTGCCGTCAGGACTGGGCGTCCAAGGCCGCTGGCGTGTATCAGGACGCGTGCCACGCAGGACTGTATGCCATTACGGTGCCGATCGTGATTGATGACAAGAAAGTCGGTGCGCTGATCGTGGAAAGCATCCGCGCGGACCAGCGTTTGGACGAGACTGCCGCTCGCGCTGCGCGCCTGATCGGGCTTGAGCCGGACGAACTGGTGGACGAGATTCCGAACATTGTGCAACGGCAGGTGCATCATCTGGCGACGATTCACGCGATGCTGGAGACGTTTGCCGTGACGTTGCCTCGGATTGCGTCCGAGCGCAGCAAAGACCGGAAAGAATTGCAGCAATTGACAGTGTTGTTTGATTTCTTGAACCAAGTCAATTCAACGTTTGATGTTCCTAAAATTTTGAATACGACGCTGAACTTTTGCATGAAGACGTTCCCGATCGAGGACTGCAGCATTCGGCACAGCAACGAGTTGGCGCGCTTTTCGTATCTCGAAAATCGTAATGTTGCGGCAAAGCCGATCGAGGATGCACTGTGGGCGCACATAAGCAATAGCCGTACGCCCTTATTCTTGGAAGACCTCCGGAATGACTTCATGCTCGGTCAACTGCAGCAGTCGCATGAGTTGGCGAATAGCGTGCTTGCCGTGCCGATCTTGTGGGATGGCACGACAAAAGGCATGATTGCGCTGTATGCCAAGCCCGGCACGAACTTGCGCGAGTACGAGTCTCTCGCGCTTGCGTTGGGGAAACGCGTCGAGGTCGCGTTGGCTGCTGCGGCTCGCTACCGGCATGCGCAAGAGACGGCGATTACAGACAAATTGACGAATTTGTACAACAAGCATTACTTTTTGGAGATGTTCAAGAACGAAGTCACGCGCGCCGCGAAGTTCAAGCGACCCACGTCGTTGATCATTTTCGACATCGACCACTTCAAGACGTACAATGACACGTACGGTCATCCGGAAGGCGATAGACTGTTGGCCGAGATGGGTGCCGTGCTGAAGCACGCCGTTGGTTCGATTGACACGTGCTGTCGCTATGGGGGCGAGGAGTTTGTGGTGGTGTTGCCGGAAACCAAGCCCGAGCACGCGATGGCCGTCGCGGAGAGAATTAGGCAGGCCGTTGATGGCCACGAGTTTCCGAACCGCAAAACGACGATTTCCGTCGGTTGCGTCACGTGCACGAACTCGTCAGTGACTCCTGAATTTCTTTTGAAAGAAGCCGATCGCGCGCTGTACAAGTCGAAACATGCGGGTCGCAATAGGACGACGGGATTCATCATCGTGGATAAGAATTTGGGAACGATCGAGGCGAATGCGCCGAATAAATGACTATTTACTCGTCAGTATCTCCACCACATCCCGATGTTTCAACAGCGTTTCTCGTCCAATCTTTCGTTTCGTCTTGACGTCCATTGCCGCCACGAAGTGTGTTGCTAAATCAGTGTGAATTTTTGCCGCGAAATCGTACGCCGTGCTTCCAGGAGGCAACAAAAAGCAGTCCGGCAGGATGTTTCCGTCCTTGTCTGCCAAACGGTTCACGCCGCCCGGGAAGATCGCCATGAAGTGCAGTAAATCGAACACCGCCGTATTCAGCGTCTGTTGCACACCGGTGCTGCCCCACACATCAAGCACGGTCTTGTGGATGTAATCGAGCGCTTCTTTTTGTTTCGGATTCACGTTGCCTTTGAGCGTGAACGTCTTGTCGCCAGGGAGATAGTCGATCAAGCCCGCTTTCGATGCTTGTCTGAGCGTCAATTCTGCTTCCGCGCTGACGGGAATGATGATCAAGTCAGGGAACAGTTTTTTCATGCGTTCGACGTTTGCTTTTGCCGTCGGCAAGTCCATCTTGTTGGCCGCGATGACCATGGGCTTGCTTTTTTTGCGGATGACGACCGCGAGCTCTTTGATTTGTTCTTCAGTCCACGCTGCAGGCAATAACGGATCAAGTTTCAATTGTTTCACGAGCGACTCGACGAGTCCTTCGGAAATATTCAAGCCGGATAACTGTTTGGCAAGTGCTTTGACAACGGCGCCTTTCTCCTGCTGCAATGCGCGAGAGAGCTTCTCCCAGCCTTTTGTGATGATGCCGTACACCCACATGTCTAATTCGATTTCAAGGAAGCGGATGTCATGGGCAGGATCATACGAACCGGGCTCGACCGGTTCGCCTTTCTCGTTTGTTGAGCCCGCCATGTCAACGACATGCACGAACGCGTCAGCCTGGCGCAAATCGTCAAGGAATGTCAAGCCCATGCCTTTGCCCAAGTGCGCGCCCGGCACCAAACCGGCAACGTCCATGACCTCCACCGGCACAAAGCGCTGGTGGTTGACGCAGCTTCCAAAGCGCGGATTGCATTGTTGGTTGAATTCTTTGTCCACGCAATCAATACGTACGAACGCAAAGCCTTTGTTCGGGTCGATGGTTGCGAACGGATAGTTCGCGATGAGAATATCGGCTAATGTTATTGATTTGAAGAACGTACTTTTGCCGACATTTGCCTTTCCCACGACACCGATGAGCATGGCTTCACTGCCGAGTGGCCCTATTTAAACCTTGCAGGTCACGAAAGCCTTATAAATTTAGGAACGGCCAAGAGACGAATGCCCGAGCCAACGCTCTCCTACCGTTCTACCGGAGATCAGATCGTGAGTTTCACCGTGCTCTACAAGGATGTCTACTCGTGGGGAACGTTGTACAAGCTCATGCATGAATGGTTGCTGGAGAACAGGTACTGCAGCCCGAACGATGAGGAATTCCGCGAAATCCTGTATGAACATATCGAGCGTTCGTGGGGTAGCGAAGTGTTCACGCGCTGGCGGCTTTCAAAAACCGACCTCAAGAGTTTCAAGGGACTGTATCGGTATGACCTGGACGTTGACGTGCACATCCTCGGCCAGAAGGAAGTCGAAGTCGTCACGAACGGCAAGAAGATGAAGGCAGACAAGGGCGAAGTTGAAGTCGCCATCAAAGGGTATCTCATCGAGGATCCTGACGGGAAAGTCAAGAAGCACTGGCTTGGCCAGCATTTTTCTGATTTCATCTTCAAGGTTTTTCTCAAGAAAGTGCGCCGCAACCACGAGATTGCGCTTTACTTTGATGCCCAACGCTTCCAGGAAGCGGTCAAGAACTACCTCAAGCTCGACACGTATTTGCCGGAGAAGGAAGCCCAGGAATTCTTCCCCAAGCGAGACCTGACCTGATGCCCGAAACACGTTCCATCCCGGGAAGCAACACCCAACACGTAGGCGTGTTCAATCTCCGCAACCTCCAAGTGCTTATCCGGCAGAAACTCGCGGAAGAGGAATACTTTGTCATCGAGCCGGGCTATGAGCACAAGGTCGGGGGGGAAGGTGCGGACCTGGTCATCGAAGTCGTTGGCGACAAGAAGGTTAACGCCTACGCAAGATTTAAAATCACGGCCAAGATAAAGACCAGCGAGATGACCGATGTGGAAGTGACGCGCAACGACAAGAAGGTGAAGATGCAGCACGGACGGCTGCACATCGCAATTTCAGGCGAGGTCGAGCTCGATTACGCCAAGAAGTTCGAGAAGAACGCGTTCATGAAGGGATTGCGCGACTTCTACCACAAATTCATCATCAACAGAGTCATCGACAACGTGTACTGGGACGCAGTCCACACGACCATCTTCAAGCTCCAGCGCGCGATCCGCGATGAGCTCAACTTCGAGGCGAGATAGATGCCGGAACAGGCAATGGTCTCGGGTCCTGACCGCATCCAGTATGAGGGCGTCTTTTCGGTTGCCGAACTGTTCCGCTTGATTGACGAATGGCTGCTCGACAAAGGTTACTACCGAGTGGAGCCGAAGCACGTCGAAAGCGCGAAGCCCGAGGGCAAGTTCGTCGAGCTCGAGCTTACCCCGGGCAAGGAGCTTACGGACTACGCGAAGGCCTTGATGCGCATAAAGATCCAGATGAGCAACATCAAGGACGCGACCTTGGAGACGCCGGACGGCAAGAAGCAGAAGCTCAACCAAGGCACCGTGCTCATCACGGTTTCGAGCGCGCTCGAGACCGATTATCAGGACCGTTGGGAATCAAAGCCCGTGTTCATGTTTATCCGCAGCGTATATGACAAGTACATTTTCCGCTCGTTGACCGGCGGCTTCGAAGGCACCATCAAGAACGACGTCGAGCACTTCAAGAAGACCGTGTCAGGATTTCTGAATCTCCATAGATATACGACGTAGGAATCACAAGTTTATTTATGCGACACGTTGCTCAAGATCTTCTTTGGTTGCTTCTCTAAAATCAGGTTCTTTTGGAGGCTCGCAACAAGGATTGATGTGCACCTTCCAAACAATAAGGCCATGAGATTCTGTAACCCGAACGTCGCCCTGATATTTCTGACCAGGCAAGATGTTTGAACAGCACATATCGCACCAGTGTTCAACACGAGCAACCCGCTCATAGGTACGAAGCAAGTATTCCATCAAGCCCCCAGCCGGAGTTGCACCGGCGACCTGCAGTTTACAAAACTGCCGCAATGGCTACTATGCTATGGGGGCGTTATTGTTTCTTTCTCGAATGCCGTTTTTAAATCCTATGTTCAGAATGTTTCTTTCAGCATCGTGAGTCTGCTGCATAACACGAACACGACCGCGTAGGGAATCAAGGGCGCGAGCGCAGGAGTCATGCCCAACAGCATGAGCATAGCAACGACATCCGATCCTCGCGCGCCGTGCAACGCAAGCGTGATGCGCTGCTGCAACGGCACGCGCGTCCAGCTGATGAACCGCACGAGCACGGACAGCGCGAACAGGATGGCTCCGACGAGGAATGTTTCCAATGACGGCACGAGCATCAGCCCGAGCAGCAGACAGGCAAGGACAAGGATGGCCTTGAACGGCTGCACGTCCAGCCTCTCCTTTTCTGACGCGACCGTGTTGCCCAGGAAGAGCCCGAGCGTGATGACCGCGAACACGCCGACGCCGCCGAGCGTGATGGAAAACAGGTAGGCCAGCACCGCCGTGATCGCGAACGCGACATAGCGCTGGTGCAGGTTCGCGTGCTTCACCACGCGCACGGCGAGGATGCCGACGAAGATGCCGGTGCCGAGGCCGACGAGCCACGGCGAGACGAGCTGCACGATGTCCGCGAACGACGTCACCGTCCTGATCGTGGCTAAGAGAAAGACGATGACGATACCCAACAATGACGTGAACCTGCTTTCGTGGCTCAGCCATTCGTTCGAGAACTGCTGGATGCACGCGAGTGCGACGCCGACGGTGATGGACGGAAGCCAATCAAATCCGACGACGCGCAACGCGCCGCCCAACACGATGGCGTGCAGCCCGACCGAAACGGCCGCGACCGAGAGCGTCTGGTGCGCAGTCGTATCAAGGTGCGCGAACCGCATCCGGCTGCTGTCGAACAGCACCAGCGCCAGCGCGATGCTTCCCACGACAACACGCACATTGTCCGGGACCGTGATGCCGAAGCTGAAGAGCGCGAATCCCGCGAGAATGGCGAGGAAGAACGCGCCCCGCTTGAGGAAGGACAGCGCGATGGCGGCCAGCACGATAAGCGCGATATTCCAGGCAGGATCCAAACGGCACCTCTTTTTCTCCTTCCGCGTCGTGTGCCTATAAAAACATTTTTATACGGTCTCGAGGATGAGTGTGCATGAAACGGATTCTGCAGGACGCTCTCGTGGACATTACGCCGGGCAAAACTGACTTGTGGGTGGTCAATGACGTGCGCACGTTCCTGCAAAGGCTTGCGTTGGAGCTCAAGAGCCGCAAGATCAACGCAAAGCCCGTGCTCGGCGGCAGTTTTGCCAAGGACACCTGGCTGAAAGGCGACTATGATGTGGATGTCTTTGTCGCGTTTGACCTGAAGTACGCTGCCGATGACTTGAGCGCAATGCTCGAGAAGGCGTTGAAGCCGTGGAACGTCGTCCGGGTGCACGGCTCGCGCGACTATTTCCAATTGAAGGGCAAGATTAACTTTGAAATCATTCCCGTCCTCGCAATCAAGAGGGCCAAGCAGGCCCAGAACGTGACTGATTTTTCGCCGAAGCACGTGGCATGGGTCAACAGCAAGGGCAAGCGACTCAAGAATGACATCCGGCTGTTCAAGCAGTTCTGCAAGGCGCAGCGCATCTACGGCGCCGAAAGCTATATCCGCGGATTTTCAGGCCATGTCGTCGACATTCTGGTCATCTATTACGGCGGCTTCTTGCGACTGCTGAAGGCAGCTTCGAAATGGTCGCCGACGGAAAAGACAGTGCTCGATTACTCCAATCAATACAAGGGTCAGGCATTGATGCACCTGAATGAAAGCAAGATTCAGGGCCCGCTGGTCGTGGTCGACCCCGTGCAGCCCAATCGGAATGCTGCCGCGGCAATCGAACAAAAACCGTACCTTGGGCTCATCAGCGCAGCAAAACGATTTCTCAAGAAGCCGGCCGCGCATTTATTTGTGGAAGAAAA
>JACQNB010000082.1 GCA_016203265.1 Candidatus Woesearchaeota archaeon
AGCAATGCGGGCATGCCCTTCAGGTGCGGGATGATGGTCTCGAGCTTGGGCACTTTTGCTTTCGCGTTCTCGATGGCGATCTTCATCAGTCTGCGTTTCGTCATGAAGAGGTCTGCTTTGCCGCGCAGGCCCTTCTTCAGTCCGCCCAACTGCGAGGACGGCAGTCCTTCCATATTGACGATGCCGATGATGGGAGATTTCTCGAGGAGGAGCTCAAGCTGCTTGACTTCCTTCTTCTTGTGGTCCGCGACGTGGGCTTGGGGTTTCATCTGCGGGCTCCCTTGTCCTTGTGTCCGCCGCGCGGTCTATCGGTGCCTTCACCGTACCGTCTCGGTTTTCTCGGCGCTCTCGGCTTGTCCAAATCGGTTTCCCAGACTTCCTTCTTTTCGACGGGCTTCTTGGGCGCGTTCGGGTCGATGACTTCTTCCTCGGCTTTTGCCTTTTTGACTTCTTCCTCGGCTTTTGCCTTTTTCTTCGGAGCGTCTTCGGTCTTCTTGCGGTGGGATGCTTTTTCTGCAGCCTGCGCGAGCTTCTCGATGCGTTGCTTGCGCGACGCTTCTGCTCGGGCCGCGCCTTCTTCCCAGAGTTTCTTGATGTCTTCCGGAGCCATGCCGATGGGTATCGGCTTGCTCATGGTGTACTTGAGCAGGATGCTCTTGATGTTGTTGTCTTCCTGCGGCAACGACTTTTTCAACGATTCGTAGATGAAGAACGCGTTGTCGAGGACTTCGTTCTCGGGCTGGTTTTCCTTCGCGATGAGGGCTTTCGTGCTCATCTGCGACTTGGCCATGATTCTGACGGTCTTGGCGAACTTTTCGACCAAGGCCTTGATGTTCGCGCTCGGCGGCACGACTGCTCCGGCTTTCGGGTTCGGCATCTTGTTTCTCGGGCCCAAGATACGGCCGAAGACTTTGGCCACTTCCGGCATGATGTTGGCCTGCGCGATGAAGAAGTCGTATTCGGACGCGATCTTCTTGATTTGCTTCTTGTCATACTGGGAGAATTGGTCGGTCGTGATGGTCAGGTCGCAGTTCTGCTTGGCGTTGGCCGCGAGTTCGGGGCCGCAGAGGCACGCGATCTTGTTCTTCTTGCCTCGGCCGTGGGGCAACTGGATGAACAGGTCGACCTGCTGGTCGTTCTGCTTCAGGTCGAGGTTCTTGAGATTGATGACCAAGTCAACGCCTTGGATGAACTTCTTTTTCTCAGAAGACGACTTGAGAAAGTCGAGCGCTGTCTTGAATGCTTGTTTGTCCATTGGTTCTCCTTCTACGCCTAGTGCTTTTCAGCACGTGTCTTCCGACGCGTAGTCGACGGATACGCTTTGGGGCTAGAAGGGGGTATTTAAAGGTTACTGGTGCGCGTATTCGCGCCGCAGCTTTCGGATGGCTTTCTCGCGAGTCTCGATGTTATCTCGGGGATCAAATTCCCGTTTGGTGAAGTGCGTGACGGGCACGGAAAAGATACGCTTGATGTCGTATGCGTGCATGCCGCCGACGATGAGATGAGTTGCGTGGTGTTCGTTCGCCTGTTCGTACATGGCAATGCTGCGTTTGACTGCGGCTTCGTATTTTGCGCGCCATTGTTCGCTGGTAAGTCCTTCTTGGAGATTGAGCAGTATGCTGAGCATGGTTCCTTCGTTGTGTGCGTCGATGTTGTCGACGGTGATTACCTTTGCGCATCGGTCTTGCACATGCTGCGCGACTTTGCTGAAGAAATGGTAAAACGAGTCATTATAGTGGGTTGTTGTCTTGAGCGTGACAAATCCTTCGTACACCGACATTGCTTCTTTCCATTGCTCGGGAATGGTTAAGGTTGATTTCCGGAGTGTGGGTTCGTTCAGTTCGTCAATACTTAAGTCAGCGCCTTCAAGCGCGACGACTGATGATTTCGTGACGTGCTGATCAAGATATTTGAGCGTTGTGTCAAAGTCCGGATGGCTATCGTCGTGAATGATTCCGAGTATTTCCACGTGATTTCCCCACGAGAAACGCCGGAAAACGGGTTTTTAAGTCTTATGGAACAATGTGGCTTCCCTTTTCAGCCGTTCAAACACGGCAAGTTCTTTCTTTGCCAATCCAACGTCATTCATCAAGAAGCCGAAGAGCAGGCTTTTGCTGCACGAAATGACGGCAACCGTGGTGCCGACGATGTACGTCCAAACGGGCATCGTTTTCATCGTCGGATCGAGATAGATTTTGGTGTATTTGCGGTACTGCACGTCTTTCCACGATGGCAAATACGTGATGGTAGAGTCCGTGATGACTTCGGTCGGAATTTTCTTCGCGACGCGCTGCTTGCGGTAGTCGCGCGTGTGATGTCTCGCGGCGTGCTCGATGATTTCGAATGAGCCATAGCCGTAGATGGGTTTGCCGATGCTCAGGAGTTGCTTATAGATGGCGTTCACGCCCTGACCGCCCTCGTACAGTTCGATGCTGGGCTTCGGTCCGAGAATGTTCTGACGCGCCGTGAGTTCGACAAGTGATTCCTGGAACGCGCGTGCGCGCTCTTCCAGTTGGTCGAGCAGCTGTTTCGGGCGGGCTGCTGCGAAGTGCGTGACCTGCCCGCGTTGCACGCGGCTGACGATGCCCTTGTCAGCCAGATTGCCGAGGATGTCGTAGAGCGTCGTCCGGTTGAGTCGCGTGACTTCAGACAGTCGCGTGGCGGTTGTCGTACCAAGTTCCAATAGTGCGATGTAGACTTTTGACTCCTTTTCCGTGAGTCCATATGCTGAAAGTCCTTCGTGCATGAGATTGCATTATGCTTTGTGCTTATTATTGTTGTGGATTTTCCACAACGAAAATAGAAATAGCTTTTCTGACAATGATACGAATGCCGCAGATGCGGCGGAGGATTGCCATGGGATGGCTTACAGACGACTACAACGAGAGAAAAGCGTTTGAAGAGGGTGTGAACGAGGCGAAGAATGAGGACCTCGCAGGCGGTCTTGCGCATGTCGTTACTGATTTCTTTAATGGAGTAGGCAATATGATTCTTCCGACAAAAGATCCAATCGAGGATGCGCGTGAAGAAGGGTATCATGCGCAAAAGAATGGTGAGTTGAATGACAGTTCAAGCGACAGCGGTTCCAGCAGTTGGTGCTTTCTCACCACGGCCTGCATCGGCTCGAAGGGTCGTCAGGATGACTGTCTTGAGTTGGAAACGCTACGGGCGTTCCGTGACTCCTACATCCTCCAAGAGGTCCCGGGTGGGCATGGACTCGTCAGGGCGTACTACAAGACCGCGCCTCGGGTGATTGCCGCAATCAACGGAAAGGCGCGCAATCCCCGGAGCGTGTTCGAAAGGTTGTATGATAAGGATATCCGGCAGGCGTTGAGACTCGTCGAAGGCGGTCGCGATGAGGCTGCATTGTTCCACTATCAGAAGATGGTGCGACGCTTGGAACGGCAGTGGTTAGGATGAGCCCCGCGTCCCATCAATGAGTCGTTTGCGGTAGTCAGCCCGTCCTTGGAACCTTTTCTCTTTTGCTCGGTATTTTCTCATTTCGTGATATTCACTGTAGCTAGCAACTGCGGGGAGGAGCGCGACGAGTTTTGCTTTTTCCGGTGCGAAAATGAGTGCGATTGAAGCGATTGCAAGGTACCAGTGGAACGCTGTTTTGCAGTTGTTCCCTTCCATGCGCGCGAAACGGGCTTCGCGTTCCCACTTTGCGATTCCGTCTTCGAGGTCCTGGCGTTCGTGATACATGCCTTAGTTCCCGAAATATCCCTTCTTATCGAGCGTGAAGAAGTGCTTGCTGATGCCGATGATGGTCGCGCCGACCAGGATTGCGCCGAATCCGACGGCTGCAAGGGCATTGGCCGCGCTTGCGTCATGGATGGTTGCCTCCAATCCTGCGCGTTCCTGCACGGATGCGTGCTCGAGCGCGCGTTCTGCCTGATGTTTTTGGTAGCTGAGTTTGCCTGCCGCGGTCATGCCCACGAGTCCGGTTGCGGTCACGATGATGCCCATATAGACTCCTTTGGTTGCGGCGTCGGCGTATGATTCACGGGTTGCATCGGTGATGTCAGTCATTTCCCGAACCTCCGTTCTCTGGTTTCGTAGCTTTCGATGGCTTTTGCCAAGTGTTCCTTGGTCAGGTCAGGCCAGTAGTCGTCGATGAAGTATAATTCCGCATACCAGCCTTGCCAGAGCATGAATCCTGACGTGCGATGTTCGCCGCCGGTGCGGATGACGAGGTCAGGCTCGGATTCGGTGTACAACTGCTGCTTGAACACGTCTTCGTTGATCTTGTCAACATCAAGTTTGCCCGCTTTGACGAGTTCAGCCACTTTCTTGGTGGCGTCGATGATTTCTGCTCTCCCTCCGTAGGCCATGGCGAAGTTGACCGTATGTCCGGTGTTCGCTTTGGTCTGTTCGGTCAAGAACGCCATCGCGTCCTGGATGTCCTTGCTGAACATCCACGTTCGACCGAGGAACCGGATGCGAAGCCCGTCCTGCTTGAGCTGTTCCAAGTTCTTGGGTTCGGACAGTTCCTTGAATTCCTTGAGGAAGATGTCCGTGATGTAGTCGAACTCTTCTTGGGGCCGCGAGAAGTTCTCGACTGAGAATGCGTATAAGGTGAGCTCCTTGACGCCAAGCTCTTTGCCCCATTGGAGGACGTCCTTGACTTTCTTGGCTCCCCATTCATGGCCGCGCCACGGCTTGAGCATGAGCTTCTTGGCAAATCTGCGGTTGCCGTCCATGATGATGCCGACGTGCTTCGGAACGGTCATGGTCAGGGCAACCTCGTACCTGCGGTCCTCGGAACCCTGATGCTTGACATCATCATGGCGCCTCGGGAAGCGGTTTATAGATTTTGTGAAAGAGCGCGACGAACGTCTCTTGCGGGACCGCAATACCTGCTTCGAGCAGCGTGTTCGCCAAACGCTGGCCGACTTCTTCCTCGCGTGAGCCTTCGCCCACGAATTCGAGCAGTTGTGAGAGCGTGTGGCTGCAGAGGAATCCTTCGTTCAGTTCCAGCACGGCAGATTTTGTCTTGTGCAGGACTTGTCTGTTCGCGAGATGCACGGAAACTGCTTCTTTTGAATGGACTCCTTGGTCGTGCGCGAAACCGTGGTTCGCCAACGTCCAGGACGCCAAGGTCGTGACGGCGTCAGCGTACGATAATGCAGAAATATCCGGTGGCTGTCCGAAGGGTTGCGCGTCCGGAGTGATGACCTTGCCGAGATAGCCCTTGACCGTCTGCCTGCTTCCGCGCGTCTGCCAGGTGTTCTCCACGAGGTAGGCATAGCGGTTCCCCTTGATGGTCTTGACGCGGACGAATGCCATTTACTTGAGTTCTTTCTTGGCCTGTTCGCTCAATTTTTCGGCGGTTTTGGCCAATCGTTTGGCTGCGGCAGAGACTGCCTTCTTGGCGTCGTCTGCTTCGACCGTGAACGCGGGCTTGCCGAGCAATGGGTGATCCACGTGGTAGCCGGCTGCCTTGACGCTGGAGTCAGTCCAGAGTTCCTTGGTCAACGCGCCTGCCAGCGTGTGCGTGTCGCCTTCGATCTGGAAGGTGACCTTGTTCTTCTTCTCGTCGAGAATTTTCACGTTTAATGCCATTTCATACCACCTTGGTTTTGGTTGTTCTTGATTGGTTTAAAAGGGTTATGCTTTTAGGCACCACGAATCAGGGAGAGCAGGACAATGCCTGCAGTCTCGGTTCTGAGCGTTGTCGGACCTAAACTGACAAGCGTACAGCCGGCTGTTTTCGCGTGGTTGAGTTCTTCGCTGGTGAATCCGCCTTCCGGGCCAACGATGGCGAGTATTTTTTTGGCTGATTTCGAAAGTGAGAGCTTGTTTCCGGAAACATCCGCAAGGATGCACGCGTCATAATGCGCGCAATCAACAAGCAATTTGTCGACGGGAACAGGATCCAAGATGAGTGGAATCGTGGTGCGTCCGCACTGTTCGCACGCCGCGATGGCCAATTTTCGCAATCGTTCGACTTTGGTCTCGCGTGGCTGCACAATCGTGCGTTTGGTGATTAATGGAATGATGGTATGCACGCCCAATTCGGTGGCCTTTTCGATGAGCCAATCCAGGCGAGAACCTTTCGGAAATGAGATGGCAAGGGTGATTTGTCTGCAGAACCCATCGGTGTTCTGCGACACACGAGGACCGCAGTCCTCTTTGTGGGCACCAGAATCGTCGTTGGGCTCACTTTTCTGCAAAATGTCTGCCGTTGTGCCTTGGAATCGTGCCTGATATTCGTGGTTGCCATCGAACAGGCCGATAATGGTGCCTTCTTGGATGCGTAAGGCCTTTGCGTGGCGCGTGATCTCGCTCGGCAGCTCAAAGCTGCCGGTTGCGGGGATGTCTTCGACATAGAAGCGAGCATACGTACTCATAGTGCTGGCTTCCGGCTAGTGCCTAATAAATCTTCCTCTTTGGGCTTCATGCTATCGCGTCTCACTCACTTTTGCTTCACAACAGGCCTTCTTCAGGCCTGCTGACGGGTCTTTTGGCGCGTTCGCAAGGGTTTTTGCCTCTTCTGCTCGCGAACGCCTCTCAACGCACTTGTTTGAGGGTTAGGCACTCGCCAGATGGCGTAAAAATGCCTTTCGAACCCTCACTTTTTGCTCTGCAAGGAGGGATAATGGCGTACTATCTGGCCACGAACAATCCCTTCACAACTCCTCAGTTCAACCC
>JACQNB010000083.1 GCA_016203265.1 Candidatus Woesearchaeota archaeon
GTTATTGATGGGTTGCACCGCAGGTCAAAATCAGGTTGATGTTCCTGCTGACGACGGCATCACGGGCACATGGAGACTCTATTCTGAAGCGTTATATTATGACGAAGGTGGCGGGTTTCTCGACAATAAAGCGACGCAGACGCTGAAGCTCGCGCCTTCATCCTGGTCGTTCGGCGACTCGGAAGGAACGTGGACGCTTCAGGATATTACTGAAAGCGATTGGATGCGCTGGGGCATCGAGCCGTATGGACCGACAAAGAAAATCGTCCTGCATGGCTGGAATGAGGGGGAAGCCGATGGTCCGATCGAAGAAAGCGACCGTATCGATTTCTTGTGGGTCATCTACCGCGTCGGGCCGCCCATTGTCGAAAAGCCCGGTTCAGTCTGGATGAAATTCGGACGCTAGGGATGTTCTTCAATCGGCAATCCCGCGTCCTTCCACGCGTTCATGCCGCCCGTCAAATGGTTGATGTTGGTGTAGCCCAGTTCCTGCAATTGTTGCACGGCTGACGTGCTCATCCTGCCGCTTCGGCAGTACACCAAGATTGGCGCATCCTTGTCTGCGGGCAATTGGTCTCGATGGTTGGCAATGTGTTCCCAATCCTCGATGAACGCGTCCGTGCCCGCGATCTCGCCTTCGTACGGCGTGTGCACGTTCAGGACAAAAACAGAAGGATCCGCGGCAAGCGCTTGCGCTTCCAAGGGTGTGACGTCATTGACTGCGGATGCGCAACCGAGAAGAAAGAGGAGCATGAGTGCGTAGCGCATGACAAAAGAAATGGTCCGTTCTATTTAAACGTTCGGAAGGGATGAGAGCGTCCTTTGGATGGCATATCGCGCTTTTTCCGCGTGAGGGTTCTTTTCGAGCCCGTTGAGCGCCAACGTGAGATACTTGCGGGCGAGTTCCTGATACTCTGCCTTTCCGAACGTCGACAGTTCAGCCGCGACGCGGCCGATGTTGCCGCAGAGGTGCGCCCAGCGGTTCTGGTCTAATTGTTTGAGACTGTGCTGGGATTCGATGCCGAGGTCGAACGAACGCGTGAGCAGCGCCTCCCTCACTTCCGGGATTTTCGTTGACGCCTGATAATACCTGAACGAGGCCGTTGCGAGCGGGTGGCTTCGGTTCGGCAGTATTGCGTTCGCGCCCGCGCTGAGTTCCGCGTCCTCCGCCGCGCGCCAGGACCAGTTCGGCTCGTCGAGGCGTTCCGAGAGCTCCTGCGCGATATCGCCGCGGAAACGGTATTGCGAGGCGAGATAGGTGAGCGGATTCGATGCCGCGCCCGCGATGCGTATCGCGTGCGTGTAGCACCAGAACGAACGGAGGTAATGATGGACTGCGTCGCGGGAGTTGACCATTCGGTCGCCGAGTTGGGCCTCGAAAAATGCCTCTTGTGAACGCAGGAACGCGAGCGCCATCTTCTTGGCGTCATCGCCGGGCGCGATCTGGTTCTCGCCCGCGCGGCAATAGCATCGGGCGGCCCAGAGGATGTGGCGCGCGTCGTTGCCGTGATAGTTCGCGAGCCGCACGGCTGCCTTGGTGAGGACCTTGAAGAATTCAGGCGTCATCCGGCCCGCAAAAGAAGACTTCCCGGGATCGGGATGTTCCCCGAGAAACCGTACGATATCCTCGTCCAGGGCAGGGTCGCCGTCGCTGTTGTACTGGTCCCGCAACCGTTGCGTGAACGCATCGAAGGAAGTTACTGTATCTTGCAGCATCGTTTGCACACCGGAGGCATCACGCCGCCTTTCAATAGGTTTTTGCGGAAGTCCTTCATCTGTTCGGAATTCCAGAGCTTTTCGAGCGGCGTGTCGATGAGCGATCCGCTCGGATTCTTGATAAGATGGCAGAACACGAGGTTGCCGCGGGGGTCGATGCGCGCCGTGTGCATGTGACCGCATAGGATAGGATGCTTCTGTAATACGATGCCATCGTAGAAGTCCTTTTCGAACACGTCGCCGACCACTGGCTCGGTCAAGAAGCCGATGTTGTGTTTTTTGGCGATGACGCGGAGCTCGTTCTTGACGCGCTCGACTTTTTCGAATGAAAAGTCGTAGTTTTTTTCTTCGCGGCTCCACACGGTCACGGAACTCATCGGGATGTTCAGCTGCTGTGAGGTTGCCTTGACCTCTGAAGCCGTGTTGAACATCTGGTATTCGACGCTGTAGTGGTCGATGTACGGCGCAATCATTTCGAGCAGCTGCGGCAGTTCGTGCAGGTTCTCCTTGGTCATGACGCTGTTGACGCCGACGCTTTTGATGCGCTTGTTGATGAGCTTGAGGGTGTTGATGGACCGGTCAAACATGCCCTTGCCGCGGATGGAGTCGTGGTTTTCGCGCAATCCGTCAATGGAAATGCCGAGGCGTTTGAGATTTTTGTGCGAAATCATCTCTTCCACTTTCTCCGGCGTCTGCAAAGTGCCATTGGTAAGGAGCCCGACCTCGATGCCTTTCGTGTCGAGATACTTGACGATTTCGAGCATGTCCGTGCGCATGAACGTCTCGCCTCCCGTGAAGCCCATGACCTTGATGGACGGTCCGAGATTGTCGATGATTCTTTTCATGTTCTCGGTCGTGACGTCCGTGAAGTTGGTCAGATCACGGAAGCAGAAGTGGCAGGACAGGTTGCACCGCAGGGTGGCTTCCATGATGACCTTGCGCGGCAACGGCGCTTCCCCCGTCGTGGCTATCTTGTCGAACGTGCGCCAGTTCTGCACTTTGTTGCGCAGCGTGGAAATGGGCTTGCGGAACGTGCGGTTCATCAGAACGACATTGACGAGAGACATGGAATTCTTGCGTCGCCCACGTTATATAAAGCTTTCCGACCTCTCATCTAGGAACGGAAGTTTTAAATACCCTCCCGAGCCGAAAGAGACAGACAACGAAAGGTAGCATTCCCGAAGTCAACTGCGGGAATGACGATTATTCTCAGAATAAACGGCGTCTATCTTTCTTGTCAAGAAAGAAGAAACCGAGGTATCACCATGAAATTTAGTGAATTGAACATCAAGCAGGAACATAAGGACGCGCTGGCCAAGATGGAGATCACCGACCCGACGCCGGTGCAGGAAGGTTCGCTCCCGATGCTGTTGGCGGGGAAGGACCTTGTCGCGCGTGCCAAGACGGGCTCGGGCAAGACGATCGCGTTCTTGCTTCCCATA
>JACQNB010000077.1 GCA_016203265.1 Candidatus Woesearchaeota archaeon
ATCGAATGCATCGGCGGCAAGAAGGGCCGCGCCAAGGGAGACATCCCGGGCGTCAGATGGGCCGTCATCAAGGTCAATGACCAATCCTTGTGGGCGTTGCTCGACGGAAAGATCGAGAAGGCGAGAAAATAAAATGATCACGAACACATCACATGATTTGCGGGATTGCAAATCCCGCGAGTCTGGGCGCCTCCAAATGGCGAGTCATTTGATTGACAAGGCGAGAAAGTAACATGGCAGCTGAAGCGATCCCGAACCGGAGTCACATTCTCGCGTTCAACAAGTGGTCCACCGACGGCATCGCCGTGGAAGACCTGGGACTGCAGCGCTACATCATCCTCAACCCGAGAATCGTTCCGAAGACGGGCGCGAGATACGCGGGCCATAACTTCCACAAGAGCAAGATCTTCATCGTCGAACGTCTCATCAACAAGGTGATGAACCCCGGCTCGAAGTCAGGCAAGCACTGGCGCAGCTCCGGCCACCAGACGGGCATGAGCGTGCAGGCGTATGACATCGTCAAGCGAACGCTCATGCTCATCGAGCAGAAGACGAAGGAGAACCCGATCAAGGTCTTTGTCAAGGCGCTCGAAAATGCAGCTCCGCGGGAAGAGATCGTCACGATCGAATACGGCGGCGCGAGGTATCCGAAAGCGACCGAGTGTTCTCCTCAACGACGCATCGACATCGCGCTTCGCTACTTCACGCAGGGCGCGTATTCAAAATCATTCAATTCCAAGACGTCCATCGAGCAGGCGCTCGCGGAAGAGATCATTTCCGCTTTCAGATTGGACGCGAAGTCGTTGGCCATCTCCAAGAAGTTGGAGATCG
Organism: Candidatus Woesearchaeota archaeon; assembly: GCA_016203265.1. GTDB lineage: Archaea > Nanobdellota > Nanobdellia > Woesearchaeales > ARS49 > DSQK01. Next base: position 832 of record JACQNB010000077.1, read on the forward strand.
AGCGACAGGCGGATTCTAGCAGATAAAGCGTCTCTTCAAGATACATCGAGGATCTCTCTTCCGACTCGCAGATACCGAATATAACGAGCAGCTCGTGCCGGGCATCGCGACCGAGGTCAAGGTGGCGCACAAGGTCGGATTCTGGAAGGACGACAAGCAGAACCATGATTGCGGGATCGTGTACCTGCCGGAAAAGAACTACCTCATCTGCGTGATGAGCAGGAACACCGAGTTCGCGGACGCGAGCCGAGTGACGACGGACATTTCTCGCGCGGTCTACCAGTTCATGGCGCATGACCGGTAATCATCGGTCGAATGCGCGCTTCATTCCGCTCAGGAGCAGCAAAAAGAATCCCACCATGACATTCGTGGTCACGATGATGGGGTCCTGCAGGTGAAGCCCGTAGGCGACCCACAGCGCTGCGCCGAGCAGACCGACGCAGAGAAGCCCCCAGTTCAGGTCGTGGAGGCGTCGCGAACGCAAGGCGTGCCAGACCTGCGGAATCCATTGGATAGTCACGCAGATGGCCGCGAGGATGCCGATCGTTTCCCAGAGCATGGGAACAGCATTGCGCGCTCGTTTTAAATAGGTTGCGCCGGAACGCTTTAATAGAGACACGTTTGATGATGGCGCGATGGAGGGGGAACAAGTCGCGCACAAATTCGGCGTGAACACGCCCGTGGAGACGCTGTTGGACTGCGGCATCGCTTACGTTCCGGAAAAGCCCTATGCCATCTGCATCATGAGCCAAGGGGCGTCGTCATTGAAAGAGGCCAGCACGATGATGAAAGAGGTGTCTGAAGTCACCTATGAGTACTTTGCCGCGAAAACGGGCAAATCCTGAATAAACACCGATAGCTTTATATACTCAATTTTACTCCTCTCGAATAACAACACTATCTCATAGTGGGGGTACCATACCATGAAGAAACTGACACTGGCAATGCTCTTGATTGCGGCCATCGCGCTCGTCGCGAACGCAGTCAGCGCAGACCTTACTGTCTCGGGCGCAACGCTCGGCGACTCGAACGCGGAACCGGGCACGAACGCCTCGACCTCGTTCACGTTGACGAACACGGGCACCACGACCATCACCGGCATCTCGCTGTCGAGCACGGCATCGAGCGCCTATAGCATCGGATTTTCGGGAGCGCCGAGCACCTTGGCCGCGGGAGGTTCGGCAACGGTCACCGTGAACGGCGTCCTTGCGAAGAGCCACGACGCGGTCACCAGCGCATTGAAGGCTGAAGCCATCTCGGTGGGAAGCATTGTCGCCTCGGGCAGCAACGGCACCACCCTTTCAGGCTCGGGCGACCTCAAAGTGCAGGTCGCGAACCAGCTCGAGATCAAGAAGGTCTACATCACCGTCAACGGCGACGACGAACACTCGCTTGACGACGGCGACGACCTCAATGACCTGAAGCCGGGCGACACGCTCGACATCCGCGTCGTTGTCGAGAACAACTACGACGAAGACGATGACGACATCAGCATCGAGGACGTCATTGTTCGCGCAGAAATCAGTGATTCCGACTTCGACCTCGATGAGGACGACGAAATCTCGGACATCAGCGCGGACGACGAGGACTCGGTCACGTTCAACGACGTCGAGGTCGACGACGAGGCATCGGGCAAGTACACGCTCGAAATCACGGTCGAGGGCCGCGGCGAGTCCCCGTTCAGCGGACGCCACGGACAGAAGATTGAGATCGACCTTGACGTCGAGCGCGAAAGCCACGAGATCATCATCCGAAGCGCATCCTTGAGCCCGTCACGCTTGGCGTGCGACAAGAACAGCTTCGACGCGAAGCTGAAGGTCTTCAACTCGGGCAAGAACGACGAGGACGAAGTCGCGATTGAAATCGCAGTACCGAGCCTTGGCGTTACAGTCCTGAAGGAAGACATCTCGCTTGACGAGAACGACGAAAGCTCGCGCACCATTCCGGTGCTCTTGCCTGCGAAGGTCGCTCCGGGAACGTACACGGTCGAACTGACCACGTTCTGGAACAACGACATCGAGTCGGACAAGGAAACGTTGAGCCTGATTGTTGACCCGTGCGCCGCACCGGTTACGACTGCTCCGACTGCTCCTGTCGTGACGACGCCTCCGACAACTGCCCCGACTACAACGGGCGCAGTGACGGCCACGACCAGCACCCGCGCGAGAAGCACGGACAGCTTCCTTGACAGCCCGGCAGGCCTCGCGACGCTCGGCGTCGGCATCCTGGCAGCCATCGTCATCATCATCGTCTTGATCGCGATGATGGTGAAGAAGGACAAGTAAATTCTTCTTTTTTCTTTTTTTAGTTTTCATTCAACTTGACGGTAATACCTCCATGACAAACGCGGAAAGGATGCAGAGCAAGATAGAAGATTTGGTGAACGCGCATTTTCCGAACCCGATTCGCGTCAGACTTGAGTTCACGCGCGATGCCGCATTGTGGACCGGTTATGAGGATAAGATAGGCTCCTGCCACCAAGTCCCCGAAGGTCAGCCCATACGGACGCCTCCGAAGTTCTGGAAAGGATACCTCCTCACGGCGCGGCACTGGGAACCGAGTTTCGGATTCGAAACCGAGGACGGCAAGATGGGCGTCTACTATTCCTGCATCACGGACGTCAAGGAAATTCTCAACGGAAAAAAGAAATAATAGTGTTTTTCTTTATGAATGCAGGCCATCAGCCGCCGGAAACTTTCCGGGCTCTTTTTAAACGGTTCCGTGGTTCTTCCGGCAGCGCCGGAAACCTTCCGGTTTTTTGTGCGAAAGACACCTAAAAAGCGGACGCTTCTTTGCATACATGGACAAATGCATCGTTTTCATCCTCATCCTCCTCGCCGGTATGCCTGCAACCGCAGGACACCTGGTCATCGAGGAGGTGCTGTACGACCCTGCAACTGAATCGGGCGGTGAGGCCGTCTTGCTGCGCAATCCGGACAACGTGTCCGTGGACCTCTCGGGATGGACGCTGATGACCGAGACTTCTGCGGCTGACGCCACCTTGCCGCCCGGTTCCTTTCTTCCTGCGTTCGGGACGTTCTTGATTGCCGATGCGGGCTGGGAACTGCTCAAAGGGGACTTGCCGTCGGCAGACCACGAGGAAAGCCTCACTTTGACGAACACGAATGCGGGCGTCGCGCTCAAGGATGCATCAGGCACGATTGTTGATGCCGTTGGTTGGGGAAATGCTGCCGACATCAAGGACGGCCTGTTCGAGGGCGCGCCGCACAACGGCACGACGGAAGGGTTGAGTCTGCGAAGAACTCAAGACACGGATGACAATCTCGCCGACTTCATCGCGGCAGAACCGTCGTTTGTGGTGGTGACGGACGGCATCGAGGTTCCGATTGAACTGACGTTGGACGGCGGGCTCGGCATGACCGTCTTTGCGCCTGCTTCATTCACGTCAATTCCAGGAGAGCTCGGCAACCTCACCATCCGCATCAACACCACCACGCCTGCATTTGTGCTGGTGGAAGGGTTCAACCAGACCATTGACGCAAGCACGAGCGACGGACTCCAGCACGCGGCAACCATCGCGATTCCGTACTGGCAACCGCCGGGAGACTACAGCGTGCACATCAGTTCAGGCAATCAGACGCTGAACCGAAGCATCACGATTCTGCCGGTGACGTCCATCGGCATCGACGCTCTGGCGTTGTTTGCATCATTGACTCCCGGCGGCGTGCACAGCATCACCGGTGACACGGACATGACGACGCCGGACAGGCCGACGCTCATCAACAACGGCAATACGTTCGCGGACGTCATCATCACCGCGACAACGCCCGCGCAAGGAAGCCTCACGTTCGCGCTCTCGAACATCAAGTATGGACTGGGAACATTCAACGCAACGGTGCTCAAGGCAACGCAAATCAAGCACGTGCGTCTTGCGCCGCGCGAGACACTGCCCTTGAGCCTCTGGATTGCGGTGCCGATGCTGGACACGGGAAGGTATGAGGGCATGTTGACAATCGCAGGGAAGGAATCGAAATGACGCAACAATTAAATACGCAAAAACAGATGAAGGTCTTGATGACCAAGACCTTCAAGCCCAAGGGCAAGCTATCCGACCTTATCGGTATGCTGGAACTTACGGATGAAGAAGTGCGCGAAAGGGAACGCGATCTGAAAAAGTTTTGGTCAACATGGAAAATCAAGTCTGCTTAGACACGGATGTGCTCATTGACATTTTGCGCGCAAAGCCGAACGCCTGTCAATGGCTTCTTGAACATGAATCCTGCGATGCGCTGGCAATGACCATGGTAACTCTCTTTGAATTGTATCGCGGCGCTTGCAAATCAACCAACTATGAGCGTCAAATGCAAATGATTAGCGCGCTTCGGAGCCGTATGCGTATTCTTGAATTTTCTCATGAATCCGCTTGGAGAGCGGCGCATGTTGGTGCACGCTTGGAATCTGAAGGAAAAGCGCTTGAAAGTCGTGACCTTTTCACCGGTGCAATCGCGCTTGAGCACGGTTTCGCGCTCAAGACGCGCAACGCGCGGCACTTCTCGAGGATTCCGGGATTGACAGTTCTTTAATGCAGAAGATTTAAAAAGGCATTTTCCGACGGTAAACGCATGAATCTCGCATTGTTTGATATCGACGGCACGCTGCTGCAGAACACGAAAGCGCACCAGGGGTCGTTTCGCAGCGCAGTGGGCAACATCTACGGCATCGACCTGGACATGCACGACATGACGCAGTATCCGGGCTGGACCGACCGTTCCATCATCATCGCGATCGCGCGGCAATACGGCGTGCCGGACGCGTTCATCAATGACGCGCTTCCCGACTGCATCGGCCTGCTGGAGCGCACGTTCAGCAACGAGTTCGCGAAGGAACGGCTGCAGGTCCTGCCCGGCGCCGCCGAGCTGTTGCGTGCGTTGGACGGACGCGCGCACCAAGGCGTCGTCACCGGGAATTGCGCAAACATCGGCTACACGAAGCTGGCGCGGGTTGAGTTTGACCGCTACATCAAGGTCGGCGCGTTCGGCAGCGAACGGACGGTCCGTTCGGAGCTTGTTGCCCTTGCCAAGTCTCGCGCGACAGAGCAGAGGATGGGTTACAAAACCGCCATCGTCATCGGCGACACTCCTCGCGATGTGCTCGCGGCGCAGGAAGGCGGCGCGAAGTGCATCGCGGTCGCGACCGGAAACTATTCGATTGGCGAGCTTTCCGCGGCCGGGGCCGACGTCGTTGTTGCCACATTGGAAGACACGAATCATCTGGTGAACTTGATTACCGAATTCTAGCAAAGATTTATAACCCCTCCGTCGATAAGATTCCTGTCATGGTGAAGATGATTAAGCTGGCGAACGATCCTTGTTTCGGCAAGAAGCACGAGCTC
>JACQNB010000008.1 GCA_016203265.1 Candidatus Woesearchaeota archaeon
CAGCAAACCCGATCCGAAGACGGGCGAAAAGTATTTCCGATGCACGACTGGGTGATGCATGGCCCGCGCACAAGCTGAGGTCGCGTTTCCGCTGACAGAATTGATGGGTATCATTATTGTTGCCATCGTGGTTGGCGGGCTTCTCATTTTTCTTGTCCGTGCTGTGACAGCAGGTAACGCAAACGCGGAAGCCGCGTCAGAATACTCGATGTTCTCGCTTGCTGCTGTCATTCGTGATGCGGTAACAGATCAAGCTCCCTACGTGTTGAAGAATAGTCTTACCTATATTTCGGATCACGCGGTGCTTGTTGGATTCAACAATGCGAAATATGCGGGTAAACCGAGCGATGAAACGCCCACATACTATTGTGAAAATGCAATCAAATGGGTTGCACGTCCTTCTGCGTGCGGCGACAAAGCTTGTTTGTGCACGTATCGTGAAAAGAGTGCCAATCGTTGCCTCGAAGACGCGCCGTTGGCCTGCGCGCAATTGGAAGGAGTGGATACAGTTTTGACATTCTGGTACAACAGCAAGGATGACGAGTTCGGAACGAAATATCGGCCTTCGGTGTTCGCGCGTCCTGACGATGCGAAGAAGACCGAAAACACGTTCAAGGGACAGTGCTATCCGTGGGTATGGGGGTCGAAATATGTTGGCTTGCTCGCGCCTCCAATGTTTGAAAACCCTGGCACGACCATCGTTCCGGGAGTTGATTATTTCGATGGCACGTTGTGGGACAAAGTCGTCATCGATTACGAGGTGTTCAAGACCTATTATTTTAGCGACGAAGCAAAGAAAAAAGCCATCGCGGATAAAACCGGATCGTTCTGCGGCGGTCAGGATGCCAAGTACGCGAACCAATACGCTTCTCTGGTGCTGTTTGGCGATGCAGGAGGCGTTACTGGTCACGAATTCCGCACGGACACGTTGATGGTCGAAAAGGTTCGCATTGATGATCGCACGCGTGTGTTGGTCGCGTTGCCGATGTCGGATGCGCTCGTCAAACAGCGTCGCGAGATGGTGGAACGCCAACGCTTGGACGAAGTCCGCGTCCTTGCCGGGCGAGCATTTACCGCAAAGGACTGGGTCTTAGCAGTCAAGTTGTATGATGAATACTTCGCGCACACGGAAATAACGGCAACGCTTGACGCGAAACTGCGTGTGCCCGCGCAACAACAAGCGTACCAAGCGCATGCGGAGTACGTCAAGACGCTGACGACGCCGAGTGAGCGCTTGAACGAGTACCAGTATCTCGTTGCTCATTTCGAAAACTGGGACTCTTTACGTCCTCTTTACGACGACGCAAAAGCGCAAAAGATAGCAATCTGCGCAACGGCCGAGTTCGCAAAGCATTCAGCGTGCGCGGGGTAACATGAACTGCCGCGCACAACAGACCGTCTTATTGTTTGTCATCATGGAAATCACCCTGCTGATCGGGACGACCATCGGTATCTTCACGCTCATCGACCGCGCCGCAGATAGCAAGACTCCTGCCCAGCATTATCTCGCGCGCGAGCTTGCGTTCACGAAGGACGCAATAGATATCTATGCAGGCGCGAACGTTTATTATGAGTTCTATAGTCTCGCATCGAAAGAAATAAAGACGAACAGTCAACCCTTCGTTATGGGATTTGCTGCCGGAAAAGCCATTGTCGGCACCGAAAAAAGCGTGTATCATCCCGACCAATCACTGCCGGAAGTGACGCATGATTCATCTGATCCTTCACTCGCGTTGCAGATTGCTGGCGGCACGTTCTATGCAGATCCTGCACGCACCACGCGGCACGTGCTCGATGTTCCCTGCGGCAAGCTCACGGTGCCGTCGTCAATCGCGCTCGTGCCCGTGACGGGCGATGGTTTGGTCATCGCGTCGTTGCTCGCCAGTCAATCAAAGAAGTTCAGTCCCGAGTCTGGGCGCATGGCTGAGATGCTCACGAACCCGCAGTTCAACGTGCAGACCGTCGCGCAAGCTGATGCCATCATCTTCATCGAGACGGTTTCAGACCAAGTGTACAAGGCATATGCCAGCGATAGGCTCTTCGGCTGCACACTTTTGAACGCAATCACGCCGGATGCGTCGTTCGAGGTGCTCGGACAGCCGAACCAGAAGGTGGATTTGCCCTTGACTGCGTTGCTTCCATTGTCCTTTCCCAAGCCCGCGGTGCGTTTGGTGGTCGGCGTTCCTGCCGGGACTGACGAACAGCGCATAGCTTTCCTGAAATCAGTCGCAGACCAGCTGGGAGGCGTTCTGCAATGAATCGCCGTGGCGATGTTACGGTGGCGTATGTGCTGACATGGATTGTGTTCACCTGTCTGATGCTTGTAGTCATTTTCGGGAGTTTGCTGTTCTGGATTGATGGTAAACTGAACCCGCCGGTCAAATCATATGAGGCGGAATCGGTGCTCGTTGCCGAACGTCTCCTGTATTCGCCGAACGCGTTAGGGTATCTTGATCCGTTGGCCGACCGCGCGATGCCGGGTATTGTGGACGGTGCAAAACTCGCCACGGGTATTGAGCCGCAATTGCTCAACGCCATCGCATCCGACCAGGAGTATGGCGCAAAAATCGTGATTGGCTCAATAACACTCTATTACAATCAAGCAATCTATGACTCATTACGCAACAACCGTGCGCAAACGACAACGCTGAAAACAGTGGTGCTCGTGCGCCAAGATGGCAAGGATGTGCCGACGCAAGCAACGATCGACGTGCTTCGGAGACTCACGTGAGGGGCCAAATCCTTCCGCGAAACTTAATGGTGCTGTTGTCGTGGGCACTCCTGGTTGCCGTCGTCATCATCGCATTCGTGCTGCAGTCGTTCGATAACGCAAGGGCGGCCTCGCTCGAAGCGTCGCTCGCGCCGACCCGTGATGCCGTGTTGAACGCATATCTGCGGCAATCAATCGAGTACGGCGGTGAGCAGATTCCGTTCGCGGAATACATTCAGATGGCGATACTTATCGATGACAAAACAATGGTGCGCACAAAAACTGAGGCGTTTATCACATTACTCTCCCCGGAAGAAAAACATCGCATTGGCATTTATTTGCCGGGGAATGAGGAATGGTTGAACGTGCAGGAGACAGCCGTACAAGATGCGCAACAGGCGCGGACAAGAATGATTTTGCCCGATGGGCGAGAAGTGGAGATTGACTATGCACGTGAAAAAAGGAAATAAACGCGGATTTTTCATTTTCGAGCCGGTGATCGTATTGGTATTCCTCGGTGCGCTGCTCAGCGCGTCGTTCATTTCGCTAGCAAAATATGATTTCCTGCAAAAACCGATTTCGTCGCATGCGGATACGCTCGTTGGGACCTATCTTGCCTCGGAAACGGACGTGTTCTTGTTCCGAGAACTGCGCGCCAGATATGTGGTTGAAGATGTCATCTATCAGTTTGCTGGAAGTGGTGGTCTTGGCACTGACAAATCAGGCTGTTGGGTGCAAGGAGGAACACAGCGGCAACCACCCGAACGCTTGTCGGCGCAAAGCATCGCTCCCGACATTGCGAAATTCACGGAAGCATTGGCACTTGAATTTAGTCGTGACCAATTGTCGATGAAGACACAAGGGTTCCAGACTGAGGTTATTCCTTATGAATTCGTTGTGCAAGACCCGTTGATGGTGGTAGGCATCCCATTACAACCGGAATCGATTCCAATCAAAATTCCGCATGATGTCCGCACGACGGGCGTTGGGCGTTTTGCAGAGTATCCTGCGCGCGTGTCATTCACGCTTTCGTACTCGTACAAGTTGCAAGAAACCTATGATGAACTGGCAAACGGCATTGCCGCGTTGCAGTCCTGCGTCAACGCACAGACGGAAGCAGGTCGTGCTGACTGTATTGAACAAAAAATAAAAACGTTCAACACCGAACGATTGCACTGGTCGTTGACACACGAAAAGGACACGTCAGTCTACGACCTCGACATCGAACATCAATACCAGGCGCCGCTGTGTTTGAACAAGCCGTTGACGCTGTTGCGCATGACCTTCCCCGCAC
>JACQNB010000085.1 GCA_016203265.1 Candidatus Woesearchaeota archaeon
CCCCCTATGCTCCCCGCGCTCGCGAACATCCTCATCGCAGTCGTTATCGTCAGCATCATCTCGTTCGTCGGAGCATTGACGCTGCTGTCCAAGTTCGTCAAGTTCGACAAGATGATGTTCTGGTTCGTTTCCTTCGCGGCCGGTGCCATGCTCGCGGCTGCGTTCTTCGACCTCATTCCCGAGGCTGTGGAAGCTGGCAGCGACCTTCCCATCTTTCTGTTCGTGTTCCTCGGCATGGTGCTGTTCTTCATCGTCGAAAAGCTGCTCTATTGGCATCATTGCCATCACGGCTCGTGCAATTCGCACCACCATCACAAGCACAAGGGCATGAAGCCCGTCGGCATCCTGAACTTGGTCGGCGACGGCGTGCATAACTTCCTCGATGGCGCGATCATCGCAAGCAGCTACTTGGTCAGCCCGCACTTGGGCATCGTCACCACCTTCGCGGTCATCCTGCACGAGATTCCGCAAGAGATAGGCGACTTCAGCATTCTCATTTACGCGGGCTTCAGCAAGGCAAAGGCGTTGTTCTTCAACTTCCTGTCGGCCTTGACTGCAGTTGCGGGCGCGCTGACGGCGTACTTCTTCGCGGGCGCGATCGAAAGCGCAGAGCCCGTGATGCTCGCGATGGCCGCCGGCGGATTCATCTACATCGCGGCCGCAGACTTGATCCCAGAACTGCACCACGACCAGGACTATCCAAAGGCGTTGATTCAGCTGGCGTGGTTCGGATTAGGCGCGTTCATCATCTACCTCGTGAGCACGTTCTTCGCGGCGTAAGAACGCACGTTGTTGTTGCTTTTTTCACCTTGTTCTCCGACCGAAACCTTTAAATATTATGTGTATTTATACACATAAAATGTATGAACTCATGAGTGAAAAGGACATCATCGCGTTCAATCAGGCATTCGACAAAGGAACGGTCATCAACAAAAGCAGCCTTTCCTTCGCGGTCGAAGAGGCAAACCACACCAAAAGCTGGCTCCGCGGATGCGCCGTGCTCGTGCGCGCCATCCTCATCGACCACGTGTTTGAGGAAGGCAACAAGCGGACGGCCGCGAGCGTCATCGGCGCTTACCTTGACGAACAAGGGTTATTGTACAATGAAGAAGCAATACCGAAAGCAGTGACAAAAATACTCATGAAGAACATGACAAACATCAGAACCATAGAACGGGTGATTAACGATGTCATCATTTAAGGAAACCGGGCTGAACTTCATCAAGAACCATCCGCGCATCTTCAGCGCACTGGAAGAATTTGAACGGACAAAGAAAGTCCCGAAGTTCACCTATCGCAAAAGGATTGACGTGACCATCAACGAGAACGTGCTGAAACGATTCAAGCACTACTGCGAAGAGCACGGCATCAATGTGAGCCGGAAGATTGAACAGTACATGAAAGAAGAGCTCGCCTAGATCTGTCCCGCTCTGCTCTCTTTCGGTTTCATTTGCGCAAACACCGTCTTCATGCGCTCTGCGATTTTGGCTTGCGCTTCCGCAAACGTAACGCGATCTCCCGCAGGTCCATCAACGGCCCAGAAGACGTTCTTGTACGAACCGACAAGCGCCGGAGGGACATAGTTCTTATGGCACAGCACGTGCACTTCCCGCACGCCGTCCATGAGCTTCTCGAGTTCGCCGACGGCAGCTGACGTTGCGACGCCCTTATCCTGCTCAAACAACTGTTTTGCGTACGCGCTACGAGTGCCGTCTTCGCACACGAACAGAATGGTCATTTGATGGCCGCGGAAATCTTCGACTTCAGCAGGTTCTCGTCCATCGCGCCCGTGAGGCGTTCGACTTCCTTGCCGTGCTTGAAGATGACCATGCACGGGATGCCACGGATGTCGTACTGTTGCGCAAGTGATTGATTTGCGTCGACGTCGCATTTGGCGAAGACCATCTTGCCCGCGAATTCTTTCGAGACCTTCTCGAAGATGGGCGCGAGCATGCGGCAGGGCGAGCACCAGACGGCCCAATAGTCAACGATGACGGGAAGGTTGCTTTGGAGAACGTCTTTGGTGAACGTGGCTTGGGTGACGGCGAGCATGAAAATACAGAAACATGAAGTGCTATTTATACATTGCTACTTCGAATATTCCCCGGTCGCCTTCCCGCCCGTCAGCCAACGGTGGCACTCGAGCGCGGCTTTCGCGCCTTCGCCGGCTGCGATGACGGTCTGCTTGTATTTGACGGGCGTGATGTCTCCGGCAGCGAAGATGCCCGGGCACGAGGTGTTGCCGGCGTCATCCACGATGACCTCGCCCGCGGGATTGAGCTTGCACAAGTCCTTGACCATCGTGGAATCGGCAACGTGACCGATTTCTGAGAACACGCCGTCGAGCTTGAGTTCCTGTTTCTGCTTGGTGTTGACATCCTCAATCTCGAAGCAGGTGACATACTTGTCGCCCTTGATTGCGACGGGAGCATGATTCAGGATGAACGTGACTCCTTCGAGTGCCTTGACTTTCTTGACCGTGATTTCGTCGGCTCGAAATTGGTCTCTGCGGTGCACGAGCGTTACTTTTGCGCCGACGTGCTGGAGTTCTTCCACCGCCTCCAATGCCGCATTGCCGCCGCCGATGACGGCGACTGCTTTGTTCTTGTACAAAGGAGCATCGCACGTTGCACACGTGCTCAATCCGCGGCCCAGGAACTCTTTTTCTCCCGGAATATTCAATGGTCGCGGCAGCTTGCCGTGGCACAGGATGACGGCTTTGCAGTCTTCCTTGGAGCCGTCGTCAAAGTGGATATGAAATTGTTTTTCGCCTTTTTTTTCAACCGTGATGACCTTGCCCGTTCTTGTTTCCGCGCCGAAATGTTCGGCGTGCTCCTTGAATTTGGCCATCAAATCCCAACCCGTAGAAACGATAAATCCGGGATAATTCTCGATGTGCGACGTCAGGTTGGTCTGGCCGCCGTACTCAGGCGAGATGACGAGCGTTTTGAGGGCTTTGCGGCACGCATAAATCGCCGCGGTAAGCCCTGCAGCTCCACCCCCGATAATCACCACATCGTACATGACTGATCGACCAGTCATTCGCTATATAAAGATTATGACGCGCAAACCTTTAAAAAGGCCCTGAAGGAAGAAGGGAGCATGAAAACCATCCTCTGCGTGGATGACAACGCGCAATTGCGCGGCCTGTACGCGAGCGTCTTGGGCCAGGACTACCACGTCGAGACCGCGCCGGACGGACCGAGCGCGCTTGCGTTGTTGGAACGGAAGAAACCCGACCTGCTCCTGACCGACTACCGGATGCCGGGCATGGACGGGTTGGAACTGGTCGGCAAGGCGCGCGCGCAGCATCCTGATCTTGCCTGCATCATCATGAGCGGCAGCTGGGATAACGAGAACCAAAGTCCTGATATCGCCCTCACCCTCGGCGTCAAGGAATGCCTGACCAAGCCCATCTCCCCAAGTTTGCTCAGAAACGTCGTGCAGAAATATCTTCCCGTGTCAGCAACCCTTTTATAGTTCTCGACGACAATTCACCCATGATCACGTTGCGTTTCTTCCTCACGGACATCTCATACCGCATCGAAGCCAACAAGGCAGTCGTGCACCTGTATGGGAGAACGAAGGAAGGCGAGGTCGTGTGCGTGCATGACGAGACGTTCGAGCCGTACTTCTACGTGCTGCCGAGGAATCCGACGATCAAGGACGAACTCGAAACGCTGAAAGCCAGCGACAAGGGCAATGCGTACTCGGTTGTTCGCGTCGAGGAAGTCATGCGCAAGGTCAACGAGCAGGAACAGCGCCTGTTCAAGGTCACGGTGAACCTGCCGTCGGGCGTTCCCGTGCTCAGGGACGCCATCAAGGGCCATCCGGCAGTCAAGGACTGCTTCGAATACGACATCACGTTCGTGCGCAGATATTTGATTGACAAGGGACTTCAGCCATTGACGCTCGTCGAGGCAAAGGGCCAACCGCACACGGAACGCTCGCGCGTGCCCGTCCTGAAGGCCGCGAGCGTGAAGCAGGCCTCAGATGAGACCCTGACGCCAAACATCGTGTCGTTCGACATCGAGACATACAATTCCGGCGGCAAGGTCCAGATGGACAAGGACCCCATCCTGATGATCGCGTTCTGGGGCAAAAATGTCAGAAAAGTGCTCACGTGGAAACGGTTCGAGACGGCGGATCCGGTCGAATTCCTGCCGACGGAAGCAGACATGCTGCAGCGCTTCAAGGAAATCGTGGGGGAGCTCAAGCCCGACATCCTCGCGGGCTATTATTCCGACGGATTTGACTTGCCGTTCATCATCAAGCGCGCGAAAAAGTACAAGATTCCGATGGACTTCAGTCTCGACGGCAGCGAAGTCAAAGTAGAGGGCAAGACGCAGAGCACGGTCAAGATCGCGGGCATCGTGCACGTGGACATGCTGAAGTTCATCCGCAAGATCATCGGGCGTTCGATGCAGACGGACGTGTTCACGTTGGACGCGGTCGCGAAAGAGCTGCTGGGTGAGGGAAAAGCAGTCGTCGACCTCGACAGCCTGCCGCGCGCCTGGGACGCGAACCAGGGACTGGCCGAATACGCCGCATACAACCTGCAGGACACCAAGCTCACGTACCACCTGTGCGAAAAGATCCTGCCGAACATGATGGAATTCGTCAAATTGATCGGCGTGCCGTTGTGGGACATCAACCGCATGAGTTTTTCGCAACTGGTCGAATGGTACATCATCAAGCAGGCGTCCATCGCGCATGAGGTCGTCATGAATCGCCCCGGCTACCAGCAGCAGATGGGCAGAATGACGGCGCGTTTCAAGGGCGCGCTCGTGTACGAGCCGACGCCTGGGCTGTACGACGACATCGTCGTGTTCGACTATCGTTCCTTGTATCCAAGCATCATCGCGTCGCATAACATTTCTCCCGGCATGCTGAACTGCGCGTGCTGTCCGGATGCGCCGAAAGTGCCGTTTGCCGACGCCGAGATGCGGTTCTGCGTCAAGCGAAAGGGGTTTTTGTCGTTCATCATCGAGGACATCATCACGCATCGCGCAAGAATAAAGGAACTGCTGAAAAAGGAGAAGGATGTGCTCTTGTCGGCGAGAAGCGAGGCGTTGAAGGTGCTCGCGAACGCGTTCTACGGCTATCTCGGGTTCGCGCCCGCGCGCTGGTATTCGTTCGAGTGCGGCCAGAGCGTGACTGCCTATGGCCGCCACTACATCACGGACGTCATCGAGCAGGCGAAAAAGGGGGGATTCATCGTTCTCTACAGCGACACGGACTCCATTTTTTTGCTGCTCGGCAAGAAAACAAAGGAAGACGCCGTGCGTTTTGTCGAACACATCAACAAGAGCCTTCCCGGCCTGATGGAACTGGACTATGAAGGGTTCTATCCGCGCGCGCTGTTCGTCGCGACGAAAGGTTCCGACGCCGGGGCAAAGAAAAAATATGCGCTCATCGACAAGAAAGGAGTCCTGAAGATCCGCGGATTCGAGACCGTGCGGCGAAACACGTCGTTCATCGCGAAGGACGCGCAAAGGGAAGTGTTGCAGATTATTCTCGGGGAGGGCGACGCGCAAAAGGCCGCCGCGCACGTGAAACAAATCGTTGCTGACTTGAAAACCAACAGGATTCCGTTGGCGAAAGTCGTCATCTGGACGCAACTGACCAAGGACGTGTCTGAATACGGTTCGATTTCGCCGCATGTTGCCGCTGCCAAGCGGTTGGCAGACCGCGGCACGCCCGCGAAAGCCGGCGAGATGATCAAGTATGTCGTGATGAAAGGCACGGGCAAGATTCGGGATCGGGTGAAATTGGAGGACGAGGCGAAGCAAGAGGAGTACGACGGCGACTACTACATCGAGCACCAGGTGATTCCGGTCGTGGAGAAGATTTTTGAGGTCTTGGGCATTTCCGTGGACGAATTGGAGAAGAAAGGACAGCAGAAGACGTTGGGCGGATTCTAGTACAGGCAAGTGCCCGCCAATATCGCGTCGCGTCCTTTTTAAACCGGACAATAACCTTTTTATTTACAGAGCGCATAGGCATCAGAAAAGGGCGTCCCATGGTTATCTCACATGATTTCTTCAACCACGTGGAAAACTTGGAACCGCTCTGTCCGGGCTGCCAGATCAAGGTGGTCTTCGGCTTGACGACCGAGTATCAAGAACAGGCAAAAACGCACGTCTGCAAGACCTGCGGGCATCAGTTCTAGAGTTTCTTCAGGTACGCGTCGACGCCCTTTTGCACGATGGCGCGCGCCTCGGCTGAAGGTTCGTCAACATGCGAAAACCCGATGAAGCGCGGGGTGACGACACAGAACACGTCTTTGCTACCGTACGAAAGCGTGCCGACGCCGGTGTGCGATTCACGGATGACAATCGAGCATGCTGCGCCATTGGAGTTGCTCCGGATGGTGTTGAGCAAATCGCTGATTTCGCTCTTGTTCAATTCACGACCATATTGGATCGGATTGTTCTCGTGTGGGAACCGTTGCGGCGTGAAATAGTTGAAAGATGACGTTGGTTTGAACTCACTCATAGTCTCACTCCTCACCTCAATCTATCGTCGTAAGGGTAACAGTCACTTTTTAAAGGTTGCGCCCTATTTCGGCTCTGATGAAAGTCACTGGGAGCTCGAGCCACGCCCGAGTGGAACTGGCAATGGTCGTTGCTGCGAAAATGACGCGATGCAACGAGGTGAGAGCGAGACTTTCACCAGATCCTATTTCAGGCGTTGCAACGTTCCGAAGGGCAGCACGTCATGCGAACGGTCGTCCACAATGAACGCCTCGAACGAACGAATGCCGAACAATCGCCCTTTGAGCAGCGGGCTCAAGAATTGCTCTTGCAGGATATCGGTGCCCTCCGTCAACAAATTGAACGACGGCTGCACGATGAGCGTGCGACGCTGGTACGTGCCTTTGAGAAAGCATTTGTAGCGTTCGCTTCTTCCTTTGCTGCGCAACGTGATGGCCGGATGCTCGTGGCCCATGATGATGGTCTTGATGCCGGTTAATTTCTTTGGTGCGACATCCCCATGAATGATCAAGACGTCGTCAATACGATACTCCGACACGAGCTCGATGCCTCGCTTGGTCGCGATGGGACCGAGCTGCACATCGTGATTGCCTTTGATCAACACCAGCCGCGGAGCTTTGGTGAGCAGATACTCGACCAACCGAGTCACATCACGCCACTCCTGTCGTCCGATGCGCCCGAAGTCATGCTTCAAATCTCCAGTGATGACAACGGTGCGCACACTCTTTTTGTCTTTCTTGAGCGTCGCAAAGATGTGCTCAAGTCGAGCCATCACGTCTTTGAAGTGCATCCGCGGCACCAACACGCCTTGCCGGTTCAACGATTCCTCAAAGCCGAGATGGAAATCGGACAGCACGAGCGTCTTGGCTGCCGAGAGATGGAGCGCTAAATCAATGGCCTCGACGTTTTTCGTGATGCGCATCAGCACAACGGTTCGAGTGGGGACTTATAAGCGTTGCCGATTTGGACTCCTGTCTTGACGCGCACGGTGGCGACGATATCGACCCTGCCGGGGTCTGCGGGAGTTGCCTCATTCAATGCCACAAAACCCGAATATCCCTTGACTGATTTCGACGCGCAACGGATGACCTGTTGCACGACCGCCAACTCGATCTCAGAACGCGAACCTGGCGGCACCGCCACGTTCGGAACTGTTATTCGTTCCTCATACCAATCACTCATGTCAACTCACCATCGCAAGCCCTGGAAAAACCCTTTAAAAAAGCTCCGACACAACTCCAGCACCACAATCGTTTTTAATCGTGAACGTTCAGTATCCGGTATGAAACTGCTTTTGGCTGTTCTGGTGGTTGCGTTGTGCGCCTCGAGCGTCGCGGCGTTCGCGGACATCGAGTCTGCGCACGTGGAGAACGACAACGGCCGGTTGGACGCGCGCATCAGCATCGAGCGCAATCACGAGGAAGACCTGAAGGTCACGCTCATCATTCCCGAACTCGGCTACCGCTTGCGCGAGGGCCCGTTCGAAGACAGCGATTCACAGTGGAACGTGCCGTTCCGTGAACCGTTGCCCGACGTGCACGGCGACTACTTGGTGCGCATCACGGTCAGCAACGATGACGGCAGAAAGGTCGTCTACCGGTACGTAACGATATGAACGCCGAAGAACTGCTCGCGCAACTGACGCAGGAAGGGTTCGCCTCTCTTTCTTTGCAGGAGGATCCGCCGCACAAGTTCTATCCTGAACATGCGCATCCCACGAAGACCGTGCAGATTGTCCTGCAGGGCACGATGTGGGTCACGCTGAACCGGGAGAAGGTCCTGTTGACGCGCGGCAAGCGACTGGACATTCCCGCCAACGCAATCCATGACGCCAAGATGGGTATGGATGGCTGCAGCTACGTTGTTGGGGAAGAATAAGAAAAAATAGAAAAATACATTCGAGAACGTTTGCGTACGATTTACGCTGCGTCGCCTTGAGCTTCTGCGGCCTTCTTTGCCTTGAAGCAAGCCAAACACAAAACCGGCTTGCCCGGTTTCGGGTTGAAGGGCACTTGACATGCCTGCTTGCACTTGTCGCACGTTGCGTCAAACATCTGCTTCGGTACGATTCTAAAATCCATTCTGTTCACTTCCGTTCGTTTTCTATGGGCGAAATCCCATCCGTTAGGATGTTCCCTCCCCCACTCGCAGGGGCTTGGCCCCCACATAACCTGAATTCTGAGAACTCAGTCTAGAAGTATTAAAGAAAAGAGGGTTTATAAAGCTATGCTTTTCTGTTCGTCGGATGGGGACTTCGCATGCTCTTTGACACCTATACCCAAGCCGACGCCGACCAGCACATCCGGCGCATCCAGGATCTCTGGGCAAAGGGTGTTTTTGCCGAAAAGATCGCGGAACAGCTCAAAATCGAGCATGTTGATGAGCTGTTGAGCATCGCAAAAGCACGCCAAGCATCCGAAAAGACAGCAAAAGATTACTTCATGTTGGAGGAAGACCTCAGATTCGCGACCAACGAACTCGTTGCCGAACATCGCGCCAAGAGGCTTGCGTGCAATACCTTGATTGAAATCGGGTGCGGTATTGGCATCCAGACGATTGCGTTCGCGAAAACGTGCAAAAAAGTGATTGCCGTTGACATTGACGCACGAAAGGTCGCGTATGCGAAGGCGAACGCGGCCAAACGCAAGATCACGAATGTCACGTTTCTCGCTGAGGACGGCCTTCAGACGCTCAAAACGCACCAAGCGGACGTCATCTTCTGCGATCCGGGAAGGCCTGCGGCGGAAGAGGTGCGCGACATCGAAACGAGTTTCTCTCCGCACGTGCCGACGCTCATCAAGGAAGCCAAGAAGACAACGGAGAACATCGCAATCGAGCTTCCGCCGCAGATACAGACTGACTTTCCTGGCTGGGAACTTGAATTCACGTCCGTTGACCACCAATTGAATCGATTAACGGCGTACAAGGGCGCGCTTGCAAAAGCAGAATCCTCTGCGTGCGTGCTTCCGCAAGGGGTGTGCGTCTCAGGAATGGCCAACAAGGGATTTGCAGAATCTGCGCCATTGCAGTATCTTTTTGAAGTCGATCCGGCAGTCATCAAGGCGGGATTAACATGGAAGCTCGACCAACCGGAAAAGAACCTGTTTCGCATTACCGACGCGCTGCTCACCAGCATGCGGGATGCTGAAAGCCCGTTCTTCAAGGCGCGTTATCACGTCATCACGGTCGCGAAGAAGTTCGCGGATGCAAAGGCAATCCTCAAGCGCGAAAAAGCAGGCAAAGTGATTTTGCACGGCAGCATCAGCAACGAGCAGTACTGGCACGAACGCAAGAAGTTCGAGGAAGGATTGGCAGGAACGAGGACATTGCACGTGTTCCTGGGGAACGAGCTGATTGTGTGCCGATTATTGAACGAGCAAATCAGGTAACTTCCTCACGAATTCGCTTCTCGGCATGATGTCGTCGCAGCCCGCGAGTTTCGCGTGCGCCTGCAGTTCGCGCTGCACGTGGGAGACGAATCCGATGATGGTGAGTCCGGCGTTTTTCTGTTTCAGTTCCTTGATGGTCTTGAGCGCGTCGAATTCCTTCTCGTTCAGATCAACAATGGCCTTGTCCGGATGCAGTTGGTGCGCCACGTCCAACGCGGACTCGTGGCCGGTCGCCAAGACGATGTCCCCCGAAACTGCTTGGGCCGTCTCGATGATTTTTGACTTGAACAGCAAATCGGTGACGACCACTAAAACGAGCATTACCACGCCTCGCGGAAGATTTGCGCGCGCGGCACGCCCATGCCCGTCAATACGGTGATGGTGTCGTTGACCATTTCCGGCGGTCCGCACAGGTAGTAATGGCGCGCAATCGCATCCGTGAAGACCTTCGGAATGACGGCGGTCACGCGGCCTTTCAAGCCAACCCACGACGGGTCGTCCGCGGTGATGGACATGATGACGTGAAAGTTCTTGTGGTGATGCGCAAGATGGCGCAGTTCGTCCTTGAAGATGGAATCGGCCGGCGTCTTGAATCCGGACAGCACGGTGATCGGTTCTGCATATCCCTCCAGCAGGAGTTGCCGGTACATGGAACGCAAGGACGAGATGCCCGACCCCGCCGCGATGAAGGTGAGGTTGTGCAGCGGTTTTTTCAGTCCGAAATGGCCCGCCGGACCTTCCGCGATGACGGTTTCGCCGACCTTCAATTGGTGGCACCTTGACGACAGTCCGACGGGTGATTTCGCCGTGATGGTGAAATCGAGAAAGCCCTTGTCTGCCGGCGCGCTGGCGATGCTGTAGGCTCGTTTGACCGTGATACCTGCCGCGTTGACGAAGCCCGGCACGCTCAGCATCATGAACTGCCCGGGCAGGAACGTGAACGTCTCGATGCCGGGCCACGTGACGCGGAACGTTTTCACGCGCGGCGTTTCGTCCTGGATGGAGACGATCTTCGCTTCAAATTTTGGCATGAGAAATCTTGGTTCAGGACGGTTTAAAAGGGTTGTGGAACTATCCTTCTTCCCAGTCCATGTTGTCGATGACCTGTTTTTCCGTCAGGTTGAAGCGTTTCGTAATCTCGTGCAACGTCGCATTCTGGTCGATGACTGAGAGCACGAATCCTTTGGTCATGTCGCCGATGGTGACGTTGATGCGCGTGATTTCGCCGCCTTGCGTCCGCGCGACGATGGAGATGCCGTCGTCGATCGTTGGCTCATCGTCCGCAATCTCTTCTACGTTGACGTTCGTCTCCGCTTCGTCCGTTTCTGCGCTTTGCTCCCCAGATTCGGATGGAGTTGATTCGGATGGCAAAACGATATCTTCAGTCTTTTCCGGCAGTTCAGCAACGACCTCTCCCGTGATGCTCGCGGCCGGAGCCTCTTGCCGCCCCTCCCTAAGCAGCACTGGCAACTCAAACTCATCAAATACCGCAGCCCATGCGTCGTTCTGATCGAGCATCAGTTGCGCGGTGTCCGCGTCGACTTCGAGCAATGCGTCAAGCTGTTCGCGCTGTTCATTCAGCAGGGTTCGCGCGTCCGAGGCGAGCGCAAGCACGTGCGCCTTGTCGCCGTCATACGACTCGAACGCTTTCTTCGCGGACGCAAGATCGGTTTCTCGGCGCGCGATGACGCGCTCCATCGCTGTTGCGCTTGCGTCTTCGGCTTCTTCCACGCGCTCGGCCGCGTGCGCGAGGTGCAATCGCGTCTTTTCAGCGCCATCGAACGTCAACCAGACGTTCAGCTTCTCGAAGAACAAATCAAGAGACCAAAGAAACGAACTCGGGCCAATCCGCGAGTCAGCCGTCTCGTCTTCATGGGCGGAAACCGAGGCAACGAGCAGGAACGCAATCAGCAAACACGTCTTTTTCATGCGTGACCTGCGTTCTGCGTCCTTTATAAGCATTATTGCGCTCTACTCGGCATACCGCGGGCTACGGGGGATCATCCTTTCTGCGCACGCCCAAAGGTCTCCGCTCGACGATTCGTGGTCGAGTTCAGCGATGAGCCCCATCAGCCCGGTTGCCTTCCGGTAGCTCATCGGGAAGAAACGGAAATCACCATAAAATGTGCCGTCCTCGTCCTCATCGTTGCGGTGCGCTTCGATGCCATCGGCGCGCAGCTCGAAGCTGCGCAGGTAGGTTCGGACGTCGCACGCTCGTCCGAGCGCTTCGGCGAGCGAGGGAGGGACATCCTTGAGGTCGAGACGGTAGCGCAGGCATACCATGACGGGCTGCTCGTGCTGCTTGCCCTTGACATCGAACCATTCTCCCGTGATGAGCAGCATCGAATCATAGGGCGGGCCGCAGAAGAACCGACTGAGGATTTCGTGCGCGCCCATCCACGTCAATATTTTGGCACCCTACTTAAAGGTGCCGACAAACCTTTAAAAGCCGAACGACTGACGATAGCACATGCCGTTCAAAATGCTCGAAGGCGTGGTCATGGCCGATGCCGCGTTCGAAGCCACCGGAAAAACGCCCGATGAGCTGTTCGAACAGGCCGCCTTGGCCGTCGAAAGCGTCATGGTCAATCTCAAGACCGTCACGAAGAAATCAACCACGGCCATCACGCTCGAAAAGGACACCATCGAAAACCTCCTATACGAGTTCTTGAGCGAGCTCGTGTACCTGAAGGACGCCGAGCAGCTGTTGTTTTCGAAAGCCACCGTGAGCGTGAACAAGAACAAAGGCTGGCTCTTGAACGCGAAACTGGAAGGCGACACCCTCAACAAAAGAATGAAGCTCGGCACGGACATCAAGGCCATCACGCTGCACCAGTTCTC
>JACQNB010000078.1 GCA_016203265.1 Candidatus Woesearchaeota archaeon
GAACCAGATCGTCGTCGGCAGCACGCTTGAGAACGTCAAGCAGGGCGAGGCAGTGATATTCCCGATCACGGTCACCAACACCGCAAGAACGGATGTCGCGTACAGCTTGGCAGTTGCAGGCGCAACCGACTGGGCAGATGTGACGGTCAGTCCGACCACGACGCAAGTGATCAAGGCAGGCGAAAGCAAGACCTTCCACGTGCGCATCGCGGTCAAGGACGACGCGGCAGAAGGCTCGCACGTGTTCACGGCAACCGTGAGCGCGGGCCAGCAGGTCGAACAGATCGCGTTGACGGCAAACGTCATCGAGAGCAGCTCAATCTGGGGCACGCTCGCGAAGGTCGTCGGCATCGCGATTGTTGTCGTGCTTGCCTTGTTCATCGTCATGGCAGTCTACAACAGAATGCAAGACGGCGACAAGCCTGAAGCGCAAACGTACTACTAAGTGCGTTTTTTATTTTTTATTTTCAGTTATATCAAAAGTATTGGGGGGCAAGGAATGAAGTTGAGCAATCTGGTATTGATGCTGGTCCTTCTAGCATCCAGTGTTTCCGGCCAATTTGTCGAAGACTTCTCGGTTTCCTCCGAACCCATTCTTTATTCGTTCCAAGGCACGCCTGCCGATTCACATTTCTCGATCACGAACACCGGTAACACGGTTTCGGGATACTCACTTTCAGTTGTCGCATCGGAAGCCGCGTCCTGGGCAACGATGGGACCGTTGCAGTTCGCGCTCGAGCCGGGCAAGACGCAAATTGTTCTCTTGCATCTGAACATCCCTCGGGATGCCGATTCCGGCACGTACAAGCTCCAGACGGTCTTTACCACAACCTTTGGTTCCACGACGACCGTGACGCAAAAGGTCAAGATTGATATCCCGTACAACCTCGAAATGGAAGCGCCCGAATCCGCGACCATCAAGCCGTGCGGCACGGCCACGTATCCTATCACTCTCTTCAACACGGGTGCGTTTGCCGAAACGTATGCATTGACGGTCGGCAAGAATGTCGCTGACTACGTGACCTTTTCTGCCGATGACGTTATCATCGGCGCGGGCAAGAACGCGCTCGTGACGCTGACGTTGCATCCCACTGACTGCACGCTCTTCGGCGTCCATGACTTCAGCGTCTTCGGCGTCGCCGACAGCACGAACGCGGAAGCAGAACTGCCTCTCTTGTTCGAAATCACGAACCCGTTCATTCCCGAAGTGACCCTTGAAGATACTCGTCTTACGACCGAAGCGGGCACGTTGAACTTCACCGTCGCGAACACCGGCGACAGCAAGGCAACCTACCAGGTCGCGTTGACGGGAGCGTCGTTCCTGAGCGTTGCTCCCACGAGCATCACACTTGGGGCAAACGAGGAAACGACCTTGACCGTGACGTCCAAGGGCGCGGGAGTACAAGAAGTTCCTGTTGTGCTCACGCTGACCACGAATGACATCGCATTCGAGGAAGACTTCACCATCACCATCAAAGACTTGACCTGGATTGAGCGCAATCCGTGGCTCACGGCAGGTATCATTTTCGCACTCGTCATTTTGCTCGTGATTGGCATTGTCGCGTTCCAACGCTGGCAAGCCTACACGCAAACCGATGAATACAAGCAAAAACATGACGAGAAAGCCCGCATCAAGGCTGAGCTTGCCAAACAGCGTGAAGCCGAGCAGAAAGCGATCGCGAAGCAGAAAGCCAAAGAACAGGAAGCGCGCGAAAAGCAGAAGGAAGCCGACCGCAAGGCCAAGGAACAGGCTCGCGAGGAAGCGCGCAAAGCCAAAGAAAAGGCAAAACTCGACGCTCAACTCGAGAAAGAACGCGCTTCCGCGAAGAAGGAAGCTGAACGCGAACTGAGGGCGTCCAACGTGCTCGTCGCGAAAGAGGCGCTCCAAGGCGACTTGGTCACGAAACCGTCAAAATCATTCTGGTGGATTGTGCTCGCCGTGCTGCTGGTGGCGGCCGTCGTCGTCGCGTATGGGGTCCGCACGTTCATCGTCGCGAATCCGTTCTGGACGCTCCTCGGCGTCGCCGTCGTCGTGGCGCTCATCATCGTCATCCTCTTGTTCAAGGTCATTTCCGGCACCAAGACGGTCACGCAACGCTGGTCTGCGCTCAAGCCGCGCAAGGAACACTCGTTCGAGACGGGCTGGAAGCACGGTCTCGGCCAGTTGTGGCTGCGCGTCACGGAAGTCATCCCTGACGTGTCCCTGACCATCAAGGCGTCGCGCAGGAACGGCGCATTTGCCGCTCCTGATGGCGTCGTCTATCAGTATCTCACATTGACGCCGAACGGCTTCCGCGAAGACCAGGTCGAACGCCAACGCTTCATGTTCCGCATCGCGCGCAACTGGTTCGACAGGCATGATGTCGCCGAGGGCAATCTCAAGCTGATGAAGCAGACTGCCGACGGCTGGAAAGGAGTGGGCACCGAGAAATTCCGCTCCGATGAGAAATGGGTCTACTACCGCGCCGAAGCCATCGGAGAGCACTTCGCCATCGTCGGCAAGAGCCGCACCGAAAAGCACGTGGCCACGGGCATCGCGCCGGGCTGGTTTTTCGTGCTGGGCATTTTGCTGGTCGCCGCCATCATCGCGGGAGCCTGGTACTTCGCTGTCGCGGGAACGGCTAGGACGGTTCCCGCCCCCGAGTCGACCGTCGGCATCCCGCCCCAAGTTTGGGATGAGGACACGGCACTCGTGCTTGACCTGTCCGCCTATTTCAAGGATCCTGACGGCGACACGCTTTCCTACACGTACACGCCGGTCAAGAACATCGTGGTCGTGATTTCGGGTGCGACTGCCACGTTGACGCCCGAGAAGGACTTCCACGGCGAACGCAGCATCGTGTTCACGGCCACGGACGGCAAAGGAGGCGTTGTCGCCTCGAACCAAGTTTCCCTGACCGTCCGAGACGTCCCTGAACCGACGTTCTGGACCAATCTCTGGGCAGGCGTGCAGAAGTACTCCGGCTATCTGGTCGCGGGCATCGTGCTCTTGGTCGTGCTGATTGTCATATTGGAGTATCGGAAGACGTTCGTGAAGGAGTAGAATTCTTTTATTTTGTTGACAAGGGTTAATCGGCAGTTACTTGAGCTTTATCGCTATTCTTCCCGTATAGTCAATACGGTTCAGAAGAAGTTTTCCATTGAAGTATTCATCAACGGATTCCCTCGTTTCTTTGAAAGCGCCATAATCGTCGATGATGAGAACGCCTCCCGGGGTGACATTTGGGAAGAGATGTTCAAGTTCTGCTGCTGTCGATTCACGGGAATCTGTATCAAGACGCAATAGTGATACTTTTGCGGGTAATTTATGTGGTAAGGTTGTTCTGACATCTCCTTTGATAAATAAGA
>JACQNB010000086.1 GCA_016203265.1 Candidatus Woesearchaeota archaeon
GAACCCTCATCACCATTGAACTCGATTTCCATGCGATCCAGCGATGCGGTGAACGCCGCGTGCGCAGAAGGCACGAGCAGAATGCTGAATAGAATGAAAACCAACACCCTCTTTTCCATGACAGCGCTTTAAGAAGAGATATTTAAAAAGGTTGCGGTAGGCATATAGATAGTCACGATGTCGCTTGCTGGGCTTCCTTCGGATGCATGCCGAGCAGGGTGAACAGCGCGCGAAGGTCCGCAGGGTTGCGCATCTGTTCCGGCGTGCTCGCGAAGCTCGCGATGCGCATCTGCACCTGGAACTTCCGGCACAACCGGATGTTCTGCATCATTCGCCCCAGCAATTGCGCGCGTTTTGCGGCGGACGCGGCGAGCAGCAGACTGAACGAAAACGCGACCGCGACCTGCTTCTTCGCGCAGGCACGCGCAAGCACGTGATTCAGCCCTGACGCACGTTGGTGTAATGCGTCAGCGCGCACATCAGTCTCGAGCTCGACGAGCATCGACGGGTTGTCATGCTCGACCGCATGCAAATCGTGCTCGGTGTGACGCATCACTTTAAGATGCGCCTTGCCCTTGACGCCGAGGAATGCGGGCACCAATTTTACGCGGCTTGATGAAGGTAGCGCATCAGGAATGTGCGCATACAACAAAATAAGCCGGTCGATGCCGAGCAGCTCAGCGCGCGCAATCAACGCCTGTTCGTTCCTGTTCGGCAGCACGATGTCCGTCGTCATAATTTGAGTTCCTTCTTGAGCGCGCTGACTTCCTGCGGCGATAATTTGCGCCACTCGCCCTGCTGCAATTTCCCGAGCTCAAGCATGCCGAGCTTGGTGCGCTCAAGCGCGTCGACGTGCGTGCCCAACTTCACGAAGATTTTTTTGATGATGTGCTTCCGTCCCTCGTGGATGCTTAACTCGACCTTGTGGATCCCTTTCTGCTGGACTTGATGCACCTGCACCTTGCCCCGGTCGACGATGACTCCATTTCGGAGACGTGAAAGCAACGACTCGGAAACCGGAGATGAGAGCGTTGCCACATACGTCTTGAGCGTCTCATATCTCGGATGCATCATGCGGTTGGCGAGCGCGCCATCATTGGTCAGCAACACAAGTCCTGTTGCGTTCCGGTCCAAGCGTCCCACGGGAAACACGCGTTCAGGGACGTCGATAAGATCCCGAACCGTCGTTCGGTCACGTTCATCAGCAAGCGTCGTCACGACATTCTTCGGCTTGTTGAGCAGAATGTAGACAAACTGCTCGGATGTGATGGGCTCGCCATTGACCTCGATGACATCCTTGTCCGGATCCGCGCTTTGGCCGATGCTTGCCTGCTTGCCGTTGACGCTTACCACGCCCTTTTCGATGAGCACTTCCGCGTTCCTGCGGGAGGCGATTCCGGCCTGCGCAATGATCTTTTGGAGACGTTGGAGCATGCCCCAAGGGGCGCACAAAGCTTTATAAACCCTCCCCTGTCCTCTCGACGTATGGTCGCACCACGACTCAGATCACGAACATTCCGGAGACGTACGACGCATACGCCCGGAGGAAGGCACGTTGTGCACTATTCGCGGCGCAAGCCAGCGTACGCACAATGCGGCACCTGCGGAGAAAAACTCTCTGCCGTGCCCCGCGCATATCCAAGCAAGCTACAGAACATGTCACGTTCGGCAAAACGCCCGGAACGACCGTATGGCGGCGTGCTCTGCACGAAATGCATGCGCGCCGTGTTCAAGCGTGCGGCGCGATTATTGTAAGTCTCCCGGGAATTCGGTGACGAACCCATAGGAGCGGAGGACCCATGTTAACAATCGGAACCGTTTGTCTCAAAGTGGCAGGCAGGGATGCAGGCCACGTCGCAGTCATCATCGATGTGCTTGACGCAAAAACCGTGCTTGTCGACGGCCAAGTGCGCCGCAGGAAATGCAATATTTCCCATCTTGAGCCCACCTCAAAAACGGTCGACGTCAAGAAGGGCGCGTCGCACGACGAAGTCGTGAACGCGCTGAAAGGGCTCGGTGTCGAGGTCACGGAACGCAAGACCAAGACGCAGAAGCCGGGCAAGCCCGGTGCAAAGGCACCGACCGCGAAAGCCGCCGTCAAAGCGAAGACACCCGCACCGAAAGTTGCGAAGAAATAGCTCAGTTCTTCACGCGTGCAAAGAGCGCATCAAGATCGAGTTCGCACACCGCGACCGGCAATTCCAGTTCCCGATTCCTGATCGCGTGCGGATGCAATTCCCCGAGGAAGCCGATTTCTTGCTTGTCAATCGACACTGACGCGCAACGCCCAGGGATGCAGCTCGGATGCGCGTGCTCCTTGAACGAATAGACGAGGCCGAGACGGTCCAGCAAAAACTCGACGAGCTGCCTGATCTCCGTGTAGTCTGCCTTCGGATGGCACGTCAGGAGCGCGAGCTTCTGTTTTTCCGCGATGCCTGTTTCTGCGTTCTTGTCAAAACCGAACGCCGTGCCGATGCCGAACAGCTTCTGCGGATACTCGTGCGGCCGGTTGGTCTTGAGCACGTCCATCAACGACGGAAGCATCCACGCGCGCATGCTCGTGTATTCTGCATTGAGCGAATTTTCTAACTCGACAAGCTGCAGTTCCGTGAGCATCGACGTCGTCTGCGCTTCCTTGCTGGTCAAATGAAACGTATTGGTCTCGAGCATGCCGAGACCGATGAGCAAATGAGACACGCGACGCGCGAAGATGACGCGCGGACTTTCGTTCGCGACGGTCGCGACGTTCGGAATCTCTGAACTGATGTGCTCGTAGCCTGCCGCAATCGCGACGTCTTCCACCAAATCGCAGGCATGCAAAATGTCCGTACGGTACCAAGGAACAATCACCTCAGTGCCGCGCAATTCGTGCCCGAGTTTCGGCAGCAACCGTTTCAGGTCTGCGTCGGACACGTGCTTGCCAACGATGCGCGAGACGTAGGCAGGCGCGAGCGCGTGCTTGCGCACGGTCAATGCGGGGAACACCTGCTTTTTGTTCGCGCGGACGGTGACCTGATGGACAACGCCGCCGGCATCCGCGAGCGCGAGCACGACGAGATTGAGCACTTGGCTCACGAACGCGACATGGAATCCCGAGCATTCCACGAACACGTCATTTGTCCTGTGCGTGACCCTTCCCGCATGCTCGCTGTTGATGATGGGTGGCATGCTGAGAATGTTGTGCTTGGCGTCGATGAAGAGAGGATATTTCTCGGCGTGCGCGAGCAGAGGCGCGTACGTCTTGCCCGTCGGATGGTGCTCCAGAATTTCCTTGCCTGACATCACCTTGCCGCCTTCCAACGGCTGGAACCTGATGTCGGACGGACGTTTCGCAACATACGAAATCGGCCACGCGATGTGCTCCATCGGATAGATGCCGATGGCCGCCTTTTTGCGGTGCCGACAGAACGTGGCGTGCAGCTTTTCCTGGAATTGAATGATATTCTTGAGCGAAGCATCATCAAACGTCAATCCCGTGACGACCGCGCACGCCGTGAACGGGCGCACGGAATCGACACTCTTGTCGACGATCACCTCATAGGTTGAGGATTTTGCAACGGGCAATTTGCGTGCGGGCAATCCGAGGAAGGCGCGCATGGCGCGCGCAAAACCCTGTTCGCTCAAGCAATCCGGCCGGTTCGGGAACACCTCGACCGTGAGGTCGTCGCCTGCGATGCCTTCGAATCCGAAGCCGAGCATCATCGTGCGGTCGTGCCACTGTTCGACCGACAATTTCTTGCCGATCAACAATTCCAACCGTTTTTTGCTGAAGGTGATGCCTGCCATCAGAGACCGCCTCCTATGCGATAGCAAATACTGAGCGGTCTCTGAGTGTGCTCAGAGGATTTGCCAAGTTTCTCATTCCTCATGTAAATCCTCTGACACATTATCGTGTCCACGCCTTGATGTCGCGCAATTGCTTGACGTCATTGCGGTATAATTCGCGCAAGTCCGCGATTTTGTAATATTCAGTCATGACGCGCTCCATGCCCTGGCCCCACGCGAGCACGGGGATGTCCTTGCCGAGCAGCGCGATCGTGACTTCAGGACGGAAGATGCCCGCTCCGCCGACCTCGAGCCATTCTTTCTTGACGGGATGGAAGACGTGCACTTCCACGCTCGGTTCGGTATACGGGAAATAGGACGGCGCGAGCTTGATGTCGGTGAATCCCATTTTCGCATAAAATTCCTTGAGGTAACCGAACAAGTGCCTCATGTTGGCGTTCGGGTCAACGACGATTCCCTCGACTTGGTTGAACTCGAACAGATGCTTCCAGTCAAGCGTTTCGTTGCGGAACACTCTGCCGACGGCGAAGAACTTCGCAGGAAGATCAGATTCCTTGAGTTTCGCAAGCGTGATGGCGCTCAATCCCGTCGTGTGCGTGCGCAAAATGTTTCGGGACGCGAATTCCTCGCTCCACACGCCGCCCCACCCGGTGCTGCCGGTCGCGCCACCGGTTTCGTGCACTGCCTTGATCTTTTTCACCAGTGCGGTCGCGGGAAGCGTTCCTTTCGCGGGATTTTTCACGTAGAACGTATCCTGCAAGTCGCGAGCCGGATGGTCCTGCGGCACGAACAGCGTATCGAGCGTCCAGAAACTCGTCTGGATCATGCTGCCTTCCATTTCCGTAAAACCGAGATCAAGCCAGATCTTCCGGATATAGTCTATCGCTTCGTTCACGAAGTGCCGTCTGCCGCCGGAAATCTTCGGCACCATCGCCGTGACATCATAGCGGCGGAACTGCTTGTTGCGCCACTGGCCTGAACGCAACAGTTCGGGCGTGAGCGTTTCAACGACATTGGACTCGCCGACGCCGGCAGCCGCGAGCTTTTCGCCGTCAGGCGTGAGTTTCGCGAGCTTGTCCTTGCGCTGCTCGACCTTCACGAATTCCTTCCTGCGCTTGAACAGTTCGAGCACGGATTTCTCGTCTTTCGACAATGACGTAACGAACAAGGGAAATTCCTTTTTCAAGAATGTTTCTTCGGTCCATTCTTTCCCGAGGGCAGCGCTCGCTTGTGGAGTTGGCTTGATCATCAAGCTCTTGTCTTTCCGCAAAAGCACAAGCCCTTTTGAGCGCAGCACGCCGATGCAGGCATTGAGTTCCTCGCGCGACAACCCTGATTTTTTTGCGAGCTGTTCGAGCGAAAGCTCTTTGCCGCCCAATGCCTGGAGAAAGTGCCGTTCGGGCAACCCTTTTTTCTGGTACGCGCGTCCATTCGCCTCGAGCAACACGACATCGCGCGGTTCGACAGCAACCGTGACCAGCTTCTTGTTCTCGAGCCACTGCAATGCGCGCACAACCTCAACATCCTTCAGACCTGCAGCTTGCGCTAACGCGTCAATCGCGCTGTGCTTGGCAAGCGCGGGCAGCACCTTCCGCTCAAGCGGATGCAGGCCGGCCGCGGTCTTTTTGACGTCCATGCGCCTTACTTGAAGGGCGCCGGCTTCATCGTCTTCCAAGCCGTGTTGAAGAGGTTTTCCAAGGCGTTCGCGAAGAACGGCGTGCTGACCCAGATGCCGATGTCGTACGTCGGATGCACTTCCTTGTCGTCAAGGACCATGAAGATGAGTTCCTTGCCGTCAACGATGCAGAACCGCGCCTTGCTGTCCGTGTGACGGACTTCCGCGACTTCCGAAATGTCCTTGACCGCGTCCTTGGTCTCCTTGCTCAACGGCGCGGCAATTCGAATCTTGACGCCCTTCTTGCTGAGCTTTTCGAACGCCGGCTTGAGCCCTTCGACCTTGCGCATCAGCCCTTCCGGAGTCGTCATGATGGTGACGCTCTGCTGCGCGTTGCGAATGGTCAATTCAAGGTGCGAATACAGGTTGTGTCTTCCGCGCAAACTGCCCGACAGGTCCGCCGGCTCGACGAGCTCGACACCCTGCGTGTGGAGCACGTTCAGTTCGTTGAGCACATCAGTCGTCTTGAGTTCCTCGAGGCGCTTGACGCGGTCGATGGCCTCGTCCTGCATGTTCTTCTTGACGCGTTCGACGACTTCAGTCGGCGCGACCGCGATGTACTTGATGGGCTTGCCCAACTTCATAACGACAAAACCCTTCTTTTCCAAGGATTCAAGAACGTCATAACTGCGCGAACGCGGCACGTTCGCGATGTCCGACAACTCACCCGCCGTCGAAACGCCGCGCGACAACAGCGCGGTCCAGATCTTGACCTCATAGAGGTTCAACGCGAAAAATCTCCGTAATTTGCTGAGAAATTCCTCTTTAACGATCATGGTGTACCCTCCCCCTTTTTAGTCACAACACTTTGTGAGCTAGTGGGAGTAAAAACCGCTTGTTCTTAAATGTTACGATTGTGCAGAGAGTATAGATAGTATTCAACAAACAGTGTCTACACATCCAGCCGATACCTGAGCAATGCGGCAATGCCCCCGAGGCCATCCAATTTTTTGCCGCCGTCGTGGCTACTGCTCACGATGACGACGGTGCCTGACGCGCCATCAACCGTCCGCAAAATGGATTCCACCGCGCTGAACGTGCCGTCTGCCCTCGTGCGCGCGATGAGCCCGTCGGAGACGAGCAGCGTGGCGATGGCCCCCGCGCCTGCCGCTGCAGTGACTTCCGCAAGTCCATACGCGATGGCGCTGCCCTTGGCGATGCCGGCGAGCACCTCTTCAACAAGCTTCAGTTCCTTTGCGCTGCGTTCCTGACGCAACGCTTCCTGCGTCTCCGGACGCTTCAACGCCTCGATGATGCCCTGTTCGTCCGCGCTCGACACGGTCGCGAGAATGGCCTTTTTTCGCAATGTGGGATCCTTGAGCTCCTTCAGGAGCTCATCCTTCCAGAACGCGGGACTGGCAAGAATCACGCGTTCGACGTTGAACCGCAGCACATACTGTTGGATGTGCGTGATGAGTTCTGCGAAAAAGTTCTTGACCTTGGTCTCGACGTGCTTGTTCGCGACCTCCCCCTTCAGTTTCGCGAGGATTTCATGGCCTGCGTTCGTCATGCGCGCGATGACTGCGTCTTCCCGGTCAAATGCGCAGATGATGATGCTCGGTGGCTTCGCTTCCGTGGCTTCCTTGACGCGTTGCAGCTGGAAGGACATCCAGTGCTTGACGATGGTGACGGACGTGCCCGGTTCGATGGCGAGGGTATGATAACTGCCTCGCGCCACGTCTTCCGGGCCGTCAAGAATCTTGCCCGCGATGCGGAGCTCTCCGGTGACAAGCTCCACCTGCTCAACGGCAAGCTTCAGAAACACCGTCTTCTTGATGATGTCGCTCTTGCGTTCGCCTTCGAGCTTGATTTTGCGCACGGTCTTGCCCGCGACCTCATCGCCGGGGTCGATGACCTGGCTCAGCGCCCACAGGTCGTCTGCGTGCTCGGGCAGGACTTCCAACAGGTTGTTTTTTTGGTCATTCTTGAGGATTTTCATACGTCGATGACATACCCAAACATTTATATATACTTCGCTCCCCTTTTTCACGTCAGAAAAAGCAGGTGCCTGAATGAACCGCAGAGGAGACCAAAAACCACCCAGCGGTGGAGCCGCTGCCGGCCTGATCGGCATCATCACCATTCTCATCGTCTTTTACATCATCTTCATCCCGCCGGAAGACCGGCGCGAACTGTTGTACGGCGAGAACACGACGTCCATCGATGCTGACAATGACGGTCGCGTGGAAAAGACCTTGCTGTTGGCGAACATCGGACGTCTGGACTATGAGGCAGAAACGTCATTCGACCACACCATCCCGAATGTCTATCTCGTTGAAACGAAGAATGCGCAAGTGCTCGAGTCCTTCAATCCCTTCATCATCAAGCGCGGCTGGTTCGCGGACGCGACCAAGACGCTGACGTTCACCATCGCACAGCCGTCCTTGACGAGCGGGGTCAAGCTCGTGCTCGACGCTCCCGTGCGCAAAGGCATTCTTACGGTCATCTTGAACGGACGCGTCGTGTATGAAGGACGGCCCGACAGCGTCAATATCGCCCCGATTGAGCTGAAATCGAATGAACTGGTCGGCACGAACACGCTCGAGTTCAGCGTGTCCGGCGTCGGACTGGCGTTCTGGAAGACGAACGAGTA
>JACQNB010000079.1 GCA_016203265.1 Candidatus Woesearchaeota archaeon
CAGTATACCAGTATGTTGTTATTAATGGAGCTCGTTTAACTGATTATCAACCGGTGGAAGGCGGAACCCTCACACAATTCACGTTTGCTGATGGTCGAAGTGCGCTGTTCAACACGCGTGATGGAACCTATGTTGAGATACAAAAAGACAGTTCAATCGATTTATATTCATCTTCCGGATTCAAGGTCGACTCTTACTCTGCTGCGTTCCTGAATGAACGCGGAATCAGCACGAATCTTGAACTTAAGGAGTATGCGCAGGCGGCTTTCGCATTCAGGCAATACGGCGTCAACATCAGGTATGCGACAAAAGAACCAAGCGGCGCGTGGTTCTATGAAGGCACTCCCGGAGCTGACTCGATGCGGCTCACGAAAACGGGAACCGATTCAACGCTCGAGAAAGGAAAATTCAAGGATGGAAAACTCGATAAGGAACAAACATATGAAATTACTGATGTTAAGGATGGTGTCGTAACAAAAACCGTGCGTTCGACCAACCTGTTGGGCGAGGCGACGACCATCACGACGACGTATGGCGAGAAGGTCTGGAACATCAAGTACACTTCTGTTAATCTCGTAACCACTTCTTACGATTTGAACACGTTCAAGCAAGGCGAAACTCAATGGGTTCAGGTGGCTGAAAACAGCGACTATTACGTCGACAAGGACGGCAACTTCGCGAAAAAGGATGGTGAGAAGGCCGTGCTTTTGAATTCCGATGAAGAGAAGAAGGCGAAAGACCTTTACGAGAAAGAGTCAAAAGACGCCATCAAAAGCGCGTTCAAAGAACAGGCAAGATCACAAGTATCAGAACTCGCGCAGCTGAAGACGTATTGGCTTGAGATTATACGCAAGGGCGCGGAAGGTTGGGGTGCGTTGGGGTTCATCGGCAGCGCGCTTGCCATCGCAGGCGAACTTCTGAAGGGCTACCAACAGTACCAAGGCATTGCTTCCTTAGGTGGGTTGTTTATGAAAGATCAAGTCGGCGCGTGGAGAGAAAAAATAGACAACGCGTTCTGCAAAGCCATGCTTGGTGCTGACTGCATCGCGCAGAAACTGTGCGAGAAGTACGGTGACAGCGCGAACTCGGACATCGTCATCACGACGACCTATCCGGGAACGGGCATCCGCGCGGCGGCCCACATTCAGGCAGAACGCTCGCAGCCGTCCTTTTATTCCGACGAGACAGGCACGCACCAGCAGTATCTCTATCGCGTCACGTTCTTCGCGGCAAGCCCGAGAGAAGATAACGGCGTGCAGATCACGTTCCATTCGTCCGGCGGCCAGTATGACTGGTATCCGGAACCGCAGGAAATCAGCGAAGGCGGCGTCGTCAGCGCGCAGGGTCCGGCTGCCATCGTCAAGTACAGCACGAAGAACTACGACCGCGTCTGTCTCACGTTCCAGAACCCGATTGACACCGGCACGGGCGGCAAGGAACGCCAGTTGTGCGTGCCGATTGTGACCAGTGGCGTGAAGCCCAGCGGCGAGAACGCGCCGCCGGCCGTCGAAGGAACGAGTGCTGCAAGTGAGGAAACGACTGAAGACGTGTCTGAAGACGCACCCGTCGAAGAGGTGCCAGAAGAGCCAGCGCAGCCGGGTGATGGGTTCTGATGCTCAAGAAAATCTGGCGCGCGTACAAGGACTCATACCGGTTCAAGCTGTCGTTTGTGTTCGTGTACTTGTATGAAGTGCTGTTTTTTCTCGTCGTGATGGGCATTCTGTACTTGTTTGTCGATTCGTTGTACCGCATCGCGCTTACCTTTCAGCAGCTCACGGTCGCGCCAGCCTCGCCCGAGCTTGCCGCGGGCATGCAGGCGTTCTTGACGCAAAGTGTCATTTCAACCATCGGGTTTTTCCTGCTGTTGTGCCTCGCATACACCATCATTCAATCGTTGGCGTGGGCGCAGGTGGTCGGGAAAAAACTCTCAATCACGTTTGTGCTCAAGTTTCTCGGCGCGCACGTGCTTTGGGGCGTGCCGTGGGCAGTGTTGTACTGGTTTTTCATCGTCGGATTGACGCCGAAGTTCGCGTTGTACGGCATCGTCATCCTTTCCATACTGTTTGTTTATCTCACATTCCTGTTCCAGCACGCGTTCGTGCGCGGAAAGGGAATCAAAGAGTCAATGGCCGCTGCGTTCAGCACCGGATTCGGCAAACTGCACCTGTTGGCCCTTCCGATGCTGCTCGCGCTGCTGACGGGATTCGTGTGGATGAAGGTGATTGAAGTCATCCTGAACCTGTTGGCGTACATCGGTGTCACGGCGGCCATCCTGTTGACGCACGCGACTGCTTTCACCGCGGTCGTGCTTGCGTGCGTGGTGCTCGCCCCCTTCCTGGCGTGGCTGAAGTTCTATTTGGATGCAATCATTACAAAATTAGCTCTTTAAGGGATCGATGCGCTGGATTCCGACGTTTTCAAAATCCTTGTCCGTGGAAATGATTTGCGATATGTTATAGGCTTCCATGGTGGCAAGATGGACTGCGTCTGCCCCGGAAAGTCTGGTTTCATCAGCCGAACGGCGGATGAGGAATGCATTGACATCAAGCCATTTGATTGGCAACGTTAAGATGGCGTCAGTCATGCGGCCGACATCAATCCTGCTCTTGCGCGCAAATTTCTTGAACACATGAACGCATTCGAGAAGCACCACCGTAGAGCATGAAACTTCACGTTCGCCTTCCTGCACTTCCCGCAGGATGCGTGCGCAGGAGGCCCCGTATTTTTGATCGCGCATGAACGCGTAAATGAAGATATTGGCGTCAAGATACGCTACCATGAGCCGAAGAGTTCCTCGCGCGCTTCCTTGACGAGCTTGAGCGCATCACCGCGGATTCTTGGCCCGGACGTCAGCACTCCGACAGGATCCTTGATGACTGGTTTCGCGTTTACCACGACCATCGTCTTCAGCGTGTGCCATTCGAGTTCCTGTCCTGCCTTGAGCCCGAGCGCGTCACGGATGTGCTTCGGGACGGTCGCCTGATATTTTGTCGTCATGCGCGTCATAGGTATTACTGGTAATACTTCTTTGCTTATAATGGTTTCCATGTATGGTTGTAA
>JACQNB010000084.1 GCA_016203265.1 Candidatus Woesearchaeota archaeon
AATGCAGGAATGGATCAAGCTGAAGGGCTGGCTCACGGGCACGTTTGGCGCAATCTGGACAAACATATCGCGATTATTGCCCTATGACCGCATCATTGCCGTGAGCAACGCCACCAAACAACGCTTGATTGAACAAGACATGAGCAAGAAATCGGTTGACGTCATCTACAACGGCATTGACACGGCGCTCGTGAAAGGGATTGCCGCACAAAAGCAGACCGAACCAAGCATCATCTGTTCCGCGCGGCTCATCGCAACAAAACGCATCGACGTGCTCATCCGCGCGATTGCCGTGCTGAAGAAAACGCTTCCGAACGTCAAGCTCATGGTGCTTGGTGATGGAGCCGAACGCAAGAATCTGCAGCAGCTCATCCTGAAGCTCAAGCTGCAAAAGAACGTGCAGCTCGCGCGCACGATGCGGTTCAGTGAGCAATTGAAAATCATGAAGCGCCATCACGTGTTCTGCCTTCCGTCAGACGTGGAGGGGTTCGGCATGGCGGTCGTCGCGGGCATGGCCGCTGGCTTGCCCGTCGTGTGCACGGATATTCCGGTGCTGCGCGAAGTCACGGACAATCAAGGCGCGCTACATTTCAAGGCAGGAGACGTGCATGATCTTGCGGAAAAGCTCTCGTTGCTCTTGACGGATAAAGCTGTCTATGCACAAAAACAACGAGAAGCCTTGCTTCGTGCCAAACGCTTCGAGTGGTCCACGCTCGCGAAGGAAGCAGAACAGTCGTATCGCGAGGCGTTGCGCTGATGGTGCAGCTTTCCGTCATCGTGCCCGCATGGAACGAGGCCGAGGTGTTGCAGCACACGCTGCCGGAACTGCACGCCTATCTGAAGACGCTGCCGTACACGTTCGAGCTCATCGTTGCCGATGACGGCAGCACGGACCACACCAAGAACGTCGTGGAACATCTGCGCAAGAAACTACCCGGGCTACATCATGTCGGTTACAAGACAAACAAGGGCAAGGGCGGCACGCTCAATCATGCCTTCTCGAAAGCAAAAGGAGACTACCAAGCGTTCATCGATGCTGACTTGACCATCGACAAAACGCTCATCGCGCAAGAGATTGACGCGCTCAAAGCCGGCGCTGATATCGCCATCGCGAGCAAGCATGCCAAAGGCGCGCGCGTGGCATATCCGTTCATTCGTATTGTCGCAAGTTACGGATTCACGCTGTTCACGCGTGCACTGTTCGGCATGAAACTATCCGACTTCCAATGCGGCTGCAAGGCGTTCAAGAAGCAGGCCATCCAGTCGCTCTTGCCGACCATCAGGACACAAGGATTCCTCTGGGACACGGAAGTGCTCGTCAAGGCCCAGCAAAAGCATTATAAGATAGTCGAACTCCCGGCACGGGTGAAGCCCGACGAACGCAGGAGCAAGGTGCGCGTGTTCCGCGACACCTGGCGCATGTTCAAGGGGCTTCTGACACTCAAAAGGGAACTCCATGGACGCAAGCTGGCTGCACAAGCATAAATACGAGATTGCCGCATTCTTGCTCTTTATTCTTGCATGGGGATTGCGCGCGAACGTCGATGGGCTGCCATTGGATTATCCCGGCAACATCAAGGCCGCCGACCCGATGTATCATGCGCTCGCGGCAGACATCATCGTTGAGTCCGGCCGGTACGGCAATCTTGCGCCATATTTTGCGCAAGGCATCACCAACATGATTGATCCGAGCCCACCGCTCAACTATCTCACCACGGCAGCAATCAGCAAGGTCTCGGGGCTGCCAACCTGGGTTGTCATGTATCTGCTCGTCACGCTGTTCGAGGCGTTCGGCGTCCTCATCCTGTTTTTCCTCTGCAGCAGAATCTTCGATTCGAAACCCATCGGCTTGCTCGCAGCAGGGCTGTACGTGCTGCCGTTCGGGTTGTCTGACTGGTGGTATGGCATGTACATAGGGTTGTGGAACAACGTCGGCGGATTCTTCTTTTTCTACGCAAGCCTGTTGCTTGCATACGAATATTGGCAGAAACCATCTCGTTGGTCCATCTTTGCGTTAAGCTTGACGGTCGCGGGCGCGTGGCTCATTCACGTTGCTGAGTTATTCATCACGGCGTTCGCCGTTGGTTTTGTGGGTTTGCGTTTGCTCTGGAAAGTGCCGAGCATCAAGGAAAAAGTGACGCATGCGCTGTTGCTCGGCATTGTTCCGCTCGTTTCCGTTATCCTGTTCTGGCCGCGGTATCAAGAATTGAGCAGTTTCCTGACCGCAGGCAGCGGCGGAGCCGAAAGCTCGTTGTTCGGCTGGTACTATAGCACGTTACCGACGCTACCCTTTTACACGTCGCTCGGACAGTTTCCCTGGTGGTTCTTGCTCGTTGCAGGACTGGGACTCTTGCAGTTGCTTGTGAACTGGCGCAAATATCTTCCATTGCTCATCGGTGAGGCCTACCTGTTCTGCCACCTGTTCGTGTTCCCGTGGTTCTTGAGCGCGTATTACTTTTTCGTGCGGCAGCGCATGGCGTTGCCGTTCATCATTGCACCCTTGGTCGCGTATGGCGCGTATCACCTCATCGTTAGGAACACGATGAAATACGCGAAAATTCCCGAAGAACTCGCGGTCATCGCGCTCGTCATGCTCGTCATCGGATTGGGTTGGGGAGAATATCAAGGCATTACGGGACTGAAACAGCAGGAGCATCTGACGCCGGCCAAATATGACGCACTACACTGGATTCAGAAGAATACTCCACAGGACGCCGAACTCGTGTTCGTGACGGGCTACTACCAGATGTCAGGCTCGTTCGCAAAACGGGTTGGTTTTGTGTTTGATCTTCCTGACGCCGTGCCTGCGTTGCAGTCGTTCGTTCAGAACAACGGCACCGTGAACCTGACTTTGCCCTATCTTGGCTCGAACGGCGACACGGAGATGGCGCATAATGCGCTGGATGAGGGCTCATTCTTTGAGTACGGACGCGGCAAAAAGAGGTATGGCCCGATGAACGTGTTGAGCTTTGACTATGCTGTGTTTGCCGATTTCCAGATTGGCGACCAGCCCGTGATTCAACTGTACAACAACCGTATGATTGGCGCGCTCATCAACGAACATGGCGGAACGCTCGTATACAACAAGAATGGCATTTACATCGTGCAGGTGAACGCGTGAACCTCAAGCCAATCATCCCCATCATCGCGTTGAGCGCGCTTGCGGCCTTTGTGCCTGCCATGTTGACGGGCGACCCGTTGGCAGCCATCAAATTCAGTTTGGCGTTTACCGGCCTATTCGTGCTTCCTTTGGCGCCGTGGGTTGCGTTGCTGGACAAGCAGCCGTTGGAACAGACGGTCATTGCAATCATGCTCGGCATTCCGGCGGCGGCAATCACTTTCTTCATTATCGGCGTGCTGAAGGGACCCTTGACCTTGCCGATTTTTGTCGGTATTCCGGCGCTTATTTTCGCCGTTGGCTGCTGGCGATTATCGAAACGCCAGGCGTAAGCTCGTCCACAAGAATTCTGCGATGTCGTTCCAACGCATTTTGCTCGTGCCTTCACGACGTTCGGTGAACGTGACCGGAATCTCACGAACGCGTGCGTGATTGCGCAACGCAGCGTGCAAAATGCTGAGCTGGAACGCGTAACCGGACACGCCGAGCTTCGTGAAATCGATTGTTCTCAGAAGCGCGGCATTCCACGCGCGGAAACCGGCCGTGCAGTCGTTCACGGGCATGCCCGCAAGGATGCGCGAAACCAGATTGCCGCCGAAACTGACGCTCCGGCGCCACAGGTTCCAGCCGACAATGGAACCGTCGGCAACATATCGACTGCCAATGACGAGATCATGGCCCTTGAGCGCGACAAGCAA
This sequence comes from Candidatus Woesearchaeota archaeon, assembly GCA_016203265.1. GTDB lineage: Archaea > Nanobdellota > Nanobdellia > Woesearchaeales > ARS49 > DSQK01. The sequence continues at coordinate 3,817 of JACQNB010000084.1, forward strand.
TCGTGGCACGTCCGCAGGATTGTGCGAAAAGTCAGCGTCCATCTCGAACAGGGCATCAGGGTCGAGCGTGGCGAGCGCGTGCGTCATGCCCGCGATGTATGCCGCGCCCAACCCTTCTTTGCGCGGACGCTCAAGCAGATGAAGCCGCGGAAACGTCTTTTGCAATTGTTTGACTTCCTTTGCCGTGCCGTCCGGACTTGCGTCGTCAACGACCAGCACGTGCAACTCGCCAGGAATGTTGGTGCGCAAGAGCGTCGGCAACAGGGAACGGACGTTCTCGCGTTCGTTGTACGTCGGCATGACTACGCAAGCTCGCATCAGTGATGACCAATCCAGAAGGTTTAAAAGCATTTATTGGGCAGAGTGGCTATGCACATACTCATGGTTTCGGAGTATTTTCCGCCGCACGAGAAGGGCGGCGGCGAACTGAGCGCGTTCGCGCTGGCCAAAGCGCTCGTGAAGCACGGTGTAACCGTGAGCGTCTTGACGTCTCGTTTTCCCGACGATGAAGCGCAACGCACACAGGAAGGCGTGACGGTATACGCACGGCTGGTTACCGGCAAGACGCCTGATTCATTGCAGGACAATCTGCAACGCGGTCGCGTGACCAAAGACATCATGCGGGAACTGCCGAAGCTCATCGCGGACATCAAGCCTGACATCGTGCACGCGATGAACATCACAAGCATGCCGGGCGTCGCGCACGTTGCGCAGGACATCGGCATTCCGGCAGTTGCGCACATCAATTCGCCGTTGGCGTTTGACCCGAAGGGCACGCTACTGGATAATGGCAAGGAACGCCAGACGCCGTACACGTTCGGTTCCTTTGTTTCCTCGTTCACGCGCGCAAAGGAAGTCGGCCGCATCAAGAACAAGTGGTTTTTGCGGTGGAATCCGGTGGTCTGGACGGTGCTCTACCGTCGATGGAATGCAATCAGGGACAGTTTTGCCGCGTTCACGCACTTTTTCCCGATTTCGACGGTAATGCAGGAGTGGCTCGTGAAGTATGGCGTGCCGACCGTCAAGACAACAGTACTGTACAACATCATTCCCTTGGACGCGTTTGCGCACGAAAAGACAGTCATGAACAAGACGCCGAAACTGCTGTATTTGGGAGGTTATGCGCGCTACAAAGGGCTTCCCATCATCATCGAAGCGTTACAAGGCATCACAGGGTATACTCTTGATTGTTATGGCGCGGGTGAAGAAAAGGCTGTAATGCAGGCACAAGCAACGCAAGCCGGAGTCAACGCTCACTTCTTCGACTACATGCCTCCAAAAGACATTCCGAAACTCATGGCATCGCATGACATGCTGCTGTTCCCGTCACAAGTGCCGGAAGGTTTAGGAAGATTGGCGATTGAAGCCATGGCAGGCAGCAAACCAGTCATTGCGTCAGATATCGGCGGCATGCGCGACACGGTCGTGCAGGGAAAAACGGGTTTGCTGGTCCCCCCAACGGACGTCGCAGCTTGGAGCTCCGCGATTCGTGAACTGCTTTCTGACGCAAAGAAACGAAAGGCGTTCGGCGTTGCTGGCAAGAAGCGCGCATTTGCGTTGTTCAGTGAGGAAAGTATCTTCAAAACCGCGCTTGCTGCGTATGAGAAGGTGCTCTCGTGAGGGTGCTGATGCTCGGCAATTATGACGAGACGTACAGCAGAGGAAGAATCCTGCAGAAAGGGCTCAAGAAACAACGCGTCAACGTGGACGTGCTCATGACCTCCTCGTATCCGACGATGGCGACGCGATTGCTGCACAAGGATTTCGACGTCATTCTCGCGACGGGTAAGTTCACGCTGCTCACGGCGTGGCTCATGAAATGGTGGCATCGCAGGAAGATTGTCTTCGACGCGTTCATTTCCGATTACGACACGCTCGTGCAGGACCGAAGGCTCGTGTCGCCGTGGTCGCCGAAAGCGGGAGTGTTGTGGTTCGGGGACAAATGCGCGTGCCATCTGGCAGACCACGTCATTCTTGATACGCAGGAGCATATCGACTATTTTGTCAAGACGTTCCGCGTGCCGAAGAAGAAGTTCTCCGTCGTGCTCGTGGGCGCGGATGATGACGTGTTCAAACCGATGCAGAAAGCGCACCGTGGTTTCTTGGTCTCATTTGATGGCACCTACATTCCCTTGCAAGGTGTTGAATACATCTTGCAAGCGGCAAAACTGCTCGAGAAAGAGCCCATCCGATTCCAGCTTCTTGGAAAAGGTCAGACGTACGAGTCGATGCGCTTGCTTGCGGACACGCTGAAGCTCACGAATGTGACATTCAAACCATCCTTTGTGCCGCTGGAAAAGCTCGCGGAGTTGATTGCGCCCGCGGATGTTGGTTTGGGCATCTTCGGCACCACGGACAAGGCTCAACGAGTGATTCCGAACAAAGTATACCATCTGCTTGCGATGGACAAGCCAGTCATAACCGCAGATACTCCCGCCATCCGCAGGCTGTTCACGCACAAGAAGGACGCGTTCTTGGTTCCCGCAGGAAATCCGCAGGCGCTGGCTGACGCAATAACGACGTTACAAAAAGATGCGCCGTTGCGCAACCGCATTGCAAAGGAGGGATACGCTCTCTTTAAGCAGCAGGGATCAATCGCGGCAGTCGGAAAGCAATTGTTGACCATACTCAAAGCTCATTCTTGATTGCGCGCAACACATCGCGAACGCGATTGTCGAACGTGTGGTCTTTCAGCACGCGTTTTTGTCCGGCTTTCGCAATCTTGCGGCGCTCTTGCGTATTATCGAGATAGTATTGGATCTTTTTGCGGCAGTCGGCCACGTTTTTGTAGACAACCAATTCTTTGCCAATGGAGAACATCGTGTGCAAATCAGCAAGATAATCACAAAGCTCGAATGAATTCGTGGCAGGAATTTCGAATGTGCGCAGGTTGGGGCTTCGTTTGGAATGTGTGAAGTGAATGTTAAGGTTGATTTTGGTTTGGTTGAATGTTTTGCAGACTTCGCGCAAATCCGCGAGCTTTTTGTCGGCGTGATGGATTGCGGGTTGCACGGCTTTCGCAAGCGGTGTGTTTTGCGTTTTTTCCTGCCATCGATAGCCTGAGACTGCAAGCGGCAAGTCCGCGAGTTTGTTGAGGAAAATCTGGCGATTGGGATAGTGCGAGCCGGCAAATCCAATCGAATGAGGCTCATTTCGAGGTTGTGGAATGACTTCCTGATGGAGTGCGGGATCGACTGCACAGGGCAACCAGTAACTGCGAGGATTTATTTTTTTCAATGCGGGCAGATAACTGGAATCAAAGCAAAAAAAGGAATCGAATGACCTGAGCGCAGGGATTTTGTTACTGCCAAGATCGAACGGGTCGTCCATAGTGTAGCCTGCGGTGTGCACGCCAAGGGTTTTGACGGCATCGATGGCATTTGCAGAGAACGTTTCGCCCTTGACCACGAAAAGCAAATCAGGTCGCGTGCGTGCTGCGGTCGTGACGAGCTTACGGTTGATGAATGCTCTGCCGGCAGCGAACCGGTGCAAGTGCAAGAAACGGTAATTGAATGGCACGACTTCATGGCCGGCACGTTCGAATGCAGTTTTGTACCGGTAGCCGAAGGTGGGCGTGCGCGCAGAGTCGGCCGAAGCAAGCAGGATACGCATGCTGCAACTGATATGCTTCCTTTTAAAAATATAATGGACGTCGTATTGATATCAAGTCCAATACCTTTATATACGGATTTGAAGGAAAAAGAAGCATGGGAATGTTCCAACGCCTCAAGCGACACTTCTCGAAAAAGTATCCGTGGGGCAAGGTCGTGCCGGTCTTGTTGAACAACAAGCTGATGCGCTGGTCGATGGAAACCAAGCTGTTCTATTGGGCGACGATGCGCCGTGTGAAGAAGATCACGTCGACGTTCGACATGCCTGTGAACGTGCAGATCGAGTCCACGAACATTTGTAACGCAAAGTGCGTCATGTGCCCGAATCCGGATCACGAGCGCGGTCGAGGCTACATGACCGTTGAACTTTTCAAGCATATCGTCGATGATCTTGGTACGATTCCAAGCATTCGCGAACTCACGCTGTCAGGTTTCGGCGAACCGTTCTTGGACAAAAATTTGGTTGAAAAGATCAAATACGTGAAGCAGCACACCAACAAGAGCACGCTCATCTATTCCAACTTCTCCATCATGTCTGAAGAGAAGATGAACGAAATTCTGGATTCGGGATTGGACATCATCAACATCAGTTTCAACGGTTCTTCAAAAGAAAGTTATGAGAACACCATGAAGATTTCGTTCGAAAAGACGCTCGCGAACCTGAACAGATTCATTGAGCTCAAGCAAGCGCGTAACGCGACCAAACCACTCATCTATGTTTCGTGTGTCTTGACGCAGTTTAACGAGGATGAAGCAAATCGTTTGCGCCAGATGTGGGCGGGCAAAGTGGATGGCGTCTACATTGGTCCGCCGGACAACTGGGTCGGTGGCGTGAACGTCAGATTGAAGACGCATGCCAAGTTGAACCGTCCGAGCAAGTTCGCGTATCCGTGCAAATTGTATTACCCGATCATCAATTGGAACGGTGACATCGGTTTCTGTTGCCGTGACTATGAAGGCAAAGAAATCTTTGGGAACATGGTCAAGGAAAAGTTCATGGACGTTTGGAATTCGCCGCGCTTTGTTGGTTTTCGCAATATCCACTATTCTGGCAAAATGATTTCGGTTTGCGCCACCTGTGACGTGCCGTACAAGCGCGCCGGCATCAAGTGGTGGGAGCCGGTTTAGGGTTTTCTCGTCAATAAGCTTTATAAAGAGCATTCAGGAAAAGACGCGCATGGGGCGGGTTGTTTCAGCGCACGAATTGGCCAAGATTACAGACCAATTGCATGCCGAAAAGAAGAAGATTGTCTTCACGAACGGCATTTGTGACTTGCTGCATCCGGGCCACGTGTGGCTGTTGGAAGCGAGCAAAAAGCTCGGTGACGTGCTCGTGGTGGGAATCAATTCTGACGCGTCGACACGCTCGTTCAAGGGTCCGAAGCGCCCGATTTATTCGCAGGATGACCGCGCAACGCTGTTGTGCGCGCTTGCGTGCGTTGATTATGTTACCATTTACGAAGAAACCGACCCGAAACGCTTGTTTGCTCTGATCAGGCCCGACATTTGGACAAAGTCGACGACAAGCGACCCCGCGCGCTTCCAAGCCGAATGCGCTGAAGTCGAGAAGTACGGCGGAAAAGGCGTCCGCATGGACCCGCACGGCAATTATTCAGTCAGCAACACGATCAAAACCATTACGGAGAGGTATTGCACATGAGCGCACACCAAGAGTTTGTCGACACCGCGGCAAGCATTTACCGAAAAATTGCTGATACAACCGAACTTGCCAAGAATGGGCTGAAACCCATGGACGCATTATGGAGACAGCATGGCGGCATCTTCATCGCAGTCAGGCATCCTGCGGATATCTGCGATGCAGCGCAGGAAATGTCCGAGCGTGTCGCACACATCATTCCGTCCTGGACATACGACCGCAGCACCATCCATACGAGCTTTCCGACAAGCAAACAGTTTTTCGGCTATGCCTGCAGCCGGGATGAACTCGACGCAGGCGCAGAGACGGTGCGCGTATGCCGGGAAAATTTGGCGCAACCGCGCATGACTTTTTTTCGGTATTTTGTCACGCCAGACTCAGTCATTCTCGGCGCCATTCCAGCAGATGAAGCGTTTTACAACGGCGCACAACACATCATCACAACATCAAAAGGCAAGTTCTCATCAGTGAACGAACGCCGCAAACGTGAAGGCAAGGATGAAATTATCCTTGGAATTGGCAAAATTCCGAACATAACCATCAACCGTTTCCTCACCAAAGGGGAACCGCGCGACTTGGAGGAAGTGCTGAACATCATCCGGACGACTCCTGCTCCGGGATTGAGCAAAGCGCGTTCTATCGACGTTGGACATTGGATCACGGATCAGGCCGCAACTCCTCCGGTGCGCATCTGGAACGTGTATGAGTCGTTCGCATATCAATGACTGGTTTGCTTAAACGGGCGCGCGAATTCCACCGCGCCAAGGACTTTGTGCATGGTGTTTCTCATTTGCGTCGCACAAGAGAATACGCGCGCATGCTCGCGCACAAAGAACACGCAGATATGCGTATCGTTGATCTTGGCGCGATGCTGCACCAGCTGCATGACGGCAAGCTTGCGCTACAATGGCTGAAGGACGCAGGTGTTGGCGAGAAAACCGCAAAACGCGTTGTTGAATGCGTTGCCTGCTGCCATCCGGATGCCATTCATGAGGCAAAGAGCATTGAAGCAAAAGTTGTCTACGACGCGGACAAATTGCAATGGCTCGGATTTGCGGGCTTCTTTCGTGAACTGTTCTGCAATATGACGGCGAGAAAACAACCGTTCTCGATAGCTTGGAACAATGCAAACAAGATTGAAGCAGAAAGTGCCGCACGCTTGCAAACGCGCACCGGGCAGAAAATTGGTATGCGTCGTCATCGCCGTTTCCGATTGTTCATGGAGACTCTGCACATCCATTAAGTTTAAAAAGCGTTTCTCGTGCGTTCCCGTATGGAATTCAAGCAAGCCAAGCGCATTTGCATCCTCAATCTCATTCCAAACACGCTCGGAGATAGTCTCTATCTGATCGGCATCACGCGCGTGATTAAGAAGAACATGCCGAATGCCACGATTGCAATCACCTGCGCGCCCTTGACCGAGCAGTTGCTCAAGCACGAACCCACCATCAGTGAACTCAAGATTTTTCCCGTATTAGCCGATATCGGCAAACCTTTGAACAAGTGGAAGAAGGCAAAAATGTATTTTGGCTTGATGAAAGATCTGCGCGCATATCTGAAACAGGAACAGTTCGACGCGTGCATCGTGACGCTTCCCTTGTTCGCGCCCACTCAATTGATTCCGTGGCTTGCAGGTATTCCGATTCGTGTCGGGTACACATTCAAGGGAAGTTTTTTCAGTTTCTTGCTCACGCACAAGACGCAAGCACGTGGTGCCGTGTATAGTGGCGAAAAGAGCCGTCACTTCCGTCAGACGTCGCTGGATTTGATGCGCTTGCTTGATTTGCCGTTCACTGACGATGAAACACGCATTCGATACGAGCCAACGGCTGACGACTTGAAGGCAGCGCATGACGTCTTGGCAAAGCTGCCGAAGAAACCATTCATCGCGTTCCAAGCAGGAGCAAAGTGGCCCGATAAGCGTTGGCCCGAGGAGCGTTTTGGCGAGCTCGCGAAACGCATCACGGATGCGCATGACGTGCACATC
>JACQNB010000011.1 GCA_016203265.1 Candidatus Woesearchaeota archaeon
CCATCGCACGCTCAAGCGCGGCAAGGACAGGATTGCGCAGGACGCGGGCTGGCTGTTGGTTGACGGCTTGCGAAAAGACGGCACGGCCCAGGAATTGCGCGCCTGGGTCATTGAGTTGCTTGGGTATCCGAAAGAATTCCTAACCAAGAGCAAATCCCTGCTGTTCCGCTACACCGTGTTCACGCCGCAGGAAGAGATGAAGCGCATCCTGTTCGAGGACGCGGAAGGGCGTTTGGAGACGTTGCGCAACGTGTTCGGGGTGGACAAGTACAAGCGCGTGCAGACGAACGCGCAACTGCTGGGAAAACAGCTGAAGGAAGACAGACGGCATTTGGAGGGCCTCACGGCTGACTTGGAGACCAAGAAAATCCTGCTGCAGTTGAAGCGGGACGAGCTTGGCACGGTCAGAAAACGCCTGCAGCAGACGGCAGACCAATCAACAGACGCGCGACGAAAGCTGCTGGAATGCAGGAACGCGCTCAGTATCGCGGAAGAGCAGGCCAAGGAAGCCATCCGTGTCCGCACGGAGCTCACGGCTGCCCAACAGGCGTTGCACACGCAGACACAGCAGTTGCAACGAATGGCACAGGAAGAGACGCGGTTGCTCGAACAGTTGCGGTTGCTCGAACAGGACGTTCCTGTGCTGACGACTCCCGTTGAGGTCATCCGTCAGCACGTGCAAGAAAAGAACGCGGCATTGGCGCAGGCAGAACAGGCCTTGCGCACTAGCCATCAAACGATTGCGGGCATGACTGCGACGCAACGCCTTTCAGAGGCGATGAAACAGCAGGTCAGCTCCCTCGATCACTGTCCCACGTGCCTGCAGGCGGTCTCGCTCGCGCACAAGAACCGCATCACGAGCGCGGAAGACCAGAAAATCAAGGAATTGCAGGCGCATCTTGCGCAGCATCAGGCTGCCAAAGACCAGTGGGACACGCACTTGCTGAAGACCAAACAAGAATTGGAAACGTTGCGCAAGCAGGAACAGCAGGCATTGCTGGGCGTTGCGCAGCAGCGCGCGCGTCAGGACAAGCAGGACGCATTGGCACGGATGAAAGAAACGCTTGAGCAATCGAACAACGCGCAGACGGCCGCTCAGCAACGGGTCGCGGAGCTCGCCGCGATGTACGAGGCGTCGAAGGACGTCGAAACGCGCCTTTTGTTCGCGAAACAGCAGTTCGAGCGCGCGAACGCCGAGCTGCAGTCGTTCGAGCTCGCGTATGCGCGCACAGGCAAGGAACTGGAAGGCGTGGAACAGCTTGCCGCGATGCTCGACAATGAAATCGCGCAGAAACGGCAGTCAAAGGAAAAGCTCGATCAGCTCAAGCGCGTGCACGGCTGGCTCACGGACCATTTCAGCCCGTTGCTGGACACGATGGAACAACACGTGCTCGCGAAAGTGTATCACGAGTTCAACGAGCTGTTCCAGCGCTGGTTCGCGATGCTGATTGAGGACGAACTCTTGACGGCACGGCTCGACCAGTCGTTCGCGCCCGTGATTCTGCAGAACGGATACGAGACTGACGTCACGAACCTGTCCGGCGGCGAAAAGACGGCTTGCGCGTTGGCGTATCGTTTGGCGCTCAATAAAGTCATCAATGACGTCATCAGCACCATCCGCACGAAGGACATCCTGATTCTTGACGAACCGACCGATGGCTTCAGCGCGGAACAGCTCGATAAGGTGCGGGACGTGCTCGACCAGCTCGGATTGCGGCAAGTCATCCTGGTCTCGCACGAGACCAAGATCGAATCGATGGTGGACGCAGTCATCCGGGTGCAGAAGGCAGGGCATGTGAGCACCGCCAGCTAGGCTTGGCAAGCCAATGTGAGCTCGAGTCACGACCGAGTGGAACGGGCAACGTTCGCTGCTTCGAGCCAAAGACAATGCAGCGAGACGAGAGCGAGGCTTGCCAAGCCACGAATGCCGACGTAACGTTTATAAATACAAAAGCGAGTCACACTGATAATGTCAAAGAGGGTTGTGCTGGGTCTTCTCATCTTCGTGTTGTGCGCGATGTCGGTTTCCGCCATCGAGTTTGAAGCAACATTGAACTCGACGCAGGCAAGCACGCGCATCGGTGAGGCAGCCACGTACACGCTGACCATCAGCCACGATTCAGGCACGAGCGAACGTTTCGACATCTTCTCGCCCGATGTTGAATGGGACATCACGACATCGCCTCTGCGCCCCGTGAACGTCGAACGCGGAGTCGCGCAGGACGTCATCCTTTCAGTCCGGCCCTTGTACGCGAATCCGGGCTATTACGCCATCACGTTGCACGTCCGTCACGCAGCCTCGGGAGAAAGCATCAAGAAAACACTCATCATCGGCGTGCAGCCGAAAGATTACGTGCCGGGACAGTATGTTCCTGCCGTACGTCTCTATCCTCATGTCGACCGCCAGATCGACCCCCGCGACGAAGCCGTCATCACCATCAACGTCACGAACGGAAATCCGCGTGACTTGACCAATGTCTCCATCAAGGTGCGCAGCAACCTGCTCAACACGGAAGCGACCATCGACCTCAACGGGCTGGAGAAGAAACAGCTCGTGTTTCCGCTGAAGCTGCCAAAGCTCACGCCGCCGCAGAAGGACGTGCTGGAAGTCACCGCATTGGTGCGCGATGGATTGGACATCATCCCGTTCACGGCCGAACCCATCGAGTTTGAAGTGATTGAGTATGGCGAAATCAGCCAGAATGTCGCGGAAGTCAGCGGTTTCCTGAAGTCGACCAAGACGTATACGCTCACCAACACCGGCAACGCGAAGAAGTCGACCGAGTTCGCGCTCAAGACGACGTTCCTGAAGAGCTGGTTCACCACCAGCGAACCCGCGCCGAAGAACATCCGCAAGGATGACGGTTCGTACGATGCGTGGGACATCACGCTCGGCGTGGGCGAGAGCACGTCCATCACGCTCGTGACGAACTATCGGCCGTTGGCGCTCGTCTTGATCGTCCTGTTCCTGTCCATTGGCGCGTATTATGTCTTCAGAAGTCCGTTAGTCGTGCGCAAGTCTGCCGTCGTCATCGCGGCCAAGGAAGGCGGCATGTCAGAGCTCAAAGTGCTGATTGAAGTGTCGAACAGAAGCTCGCGTCCGGTCAAGCTGGTTGACGTGCTCGACAAGGTGCCGCACATTGCGACCATCGAAAAGGAATTCGAGATCGGCACGATGCGCCCCGCGAAAGTGACTCCGTTGCCGAGCAAGGGCACGCTCATCAAGTGGACGTTCGAGGAACTGGATGCCGGCGAGGAGCGCGTCATGAGTTATAGGATACAGTGCAAATTGAGCGTGCTGGGCCAGATGCGCCTGCCGATTGCCGTCACGAAGTTCACGACGTCGCACGGCAACCATCGACGCACGAAGTCAAACATTTCTCAGATAGGGTTCGGGCAGTAGTTCAGGTGTCCCACACGACCGTCTCGATGTCCTCGATGCGGTTGCGGTAGATGTCCTCGATGGGCCTGCTCCCCTCGCCCCAGTACACCGCGCGGAAGGTTTTGCCGGGCAATTGCCAGAGCACCACGACGTAGAACAGGGAACTCGTCATCCCCGCGTTGAGGACGACGCCGTTTTGGTAGGACTGCACGGCGCGGCGCTTCCGGTTGTCGACAAACCCCGAACGGCGTTTTCCTTCCGCGTCGTACGTCGTCCTGACGCACGCGAGCGAGGCATCGAGGTCTTCCGCGAGGTGGTCGTGCTGCGCCTGCACGATGATGCGTTTCGTGTCCAGCAGGTGCTCCATCCGTTGCGTTTCCATTCGGGTGATGGCCATGACTATTGGCGCTTCTCGGGCTTTAAGAAGGTGACGGCTAAAACCGCAGCAGGTTCTGTCCCTGCAACGGCTTGTTGCGCGTCCGGTTCTTCGCGACGATGTCAATGAGCGTGAAGTCCTCGACGAGATAAAGGGCGTCACCCCAGATGCTGGTGTCGGGGAACCGTTTGTAGTGCACCGGCACGCGGTCGTGGTTCTTTTTGGGCGCAATCCCATCCCACACGACCTGCATCCACAGGTATTCCTCGCCATACTCGCTTTTCGGCGCCATCAGTTGCGCGGTTTTCATGCATCCTCGCGTTCCTTTCGCCACGAGAAATTCCGGATGCATGAGCAGCGGCCGGTGGTCAAACGCTGCCTCGACGCGGCAGACGAGCGAATCCTCGCGCGCGGATGCGTTGTTTTCGAGCGCGATGAGAATGTTCAGCATCTGGTAGTGGTCAATCATGAAACGCGGACGTGAGAAGAGGTTTAAGAAGATAATGACAAAAAAAATCAGCCGTGATGGTGCACGTGCTTTTCGTGGATGACGTGGCGGTTGCGTCCGCGGCCGACCACGTAGTCCTCGGTTTCGACGTCATAGTCATGCGGATGGTCGACGTGATGATCTTCCCAGCGACGACCGAAGTGCGGTTCCGGAACTGGCATCAGCAATCCAACGAAGAAGATGAACAGTCCCGTCAGCAGCAGCGCGGTCGCGACTGCCCACGCCGTTCCCGCGGTGTCGCCCTGCGTCGTCGCGACCGGAAGCGGGATGAAATAGGCCATAAGACCCAGTAACAGGAATACTGAACTGAGCAATAACACGCTGGTCCGCATGGTGCACCTCCTGGTTTATCTCTCTGGAGGAAAATATCCCCTCCGCCGGATTTGAACCGGCAACCTCCCGGGTTCTGCTGTCTCACGTTCATTCTTGGTCCGGTGACCTGAGTCGGTGAGTGACGTTCGTCTACAGCCGAGCGCTCTGCCGTTGAGCTAGGAGGGGCCTGCGTCTTTTGGCGCAGCCCCCCTTTTAAAGGTTTGCTCAACGGGAAATGCATTACGCCCAGTCAAAGAGCGCCTTGGGGCGCCGCTTGTGGGTCTTGCCCATGATGCGCCTGCCCGCAGGCCGTTCCCTGACCGGACCTCTGCCGCCCGGTTGTTTTGCCGCGCGGCGTTTTGCGGCGGTCATCAGTCCGCCTCTCCTGCTTTTTCTCATAGTTCCACCCCCTTAGTGTGCGTGTGTTCGATGGATGTGATGTTCCTCTCGCAGGATCTTGCGCTGTTTGCCTTTGCCCGAAACGACTTTTTCCTTCGTCTCATCGAGACTCTCCGGCGTCACGTCGGGGATGAACGCCCCGATGATGAACAGCACGCCTCCGATAGCGACGAACGCGAGCGAGAACTGCCACGGAATCGCGTACGTCGTATAGGATGTGCGCGTGTCCGTGTCTCCGTCGCCTACGGTCGTGATGGTCGCGGCCGCCGTCTGCGTCGGGAGCAGGTACGCGACCAATCCCAGCACCAAAAACACAACCCCTGAAACGATAAGGCCCGTTTTCATGTCCCACCTCCTCGTTGGTTAACTATAGTTAAGATGATCGAAGATAAAAGGGCGCTGACACATATGTGTCAAAAAAGTGACTCGTGACAAGTGAACCGAGGGAACGTTTTAATATGGTCAGGCGAGACATAGGAACTGCGCAGGAGTCACGATGCGCGTCTTTTGAAAACTGCCGAGCTTCAGCAGATGAGTATCCCCTGTGATGATGAAATCAGCACGGCATTCGGCAGCGATGTCCAATATGCGGTTATCCGCAGGATCCTCTTGAATGATGAACTGTGTTGTCTTCGGATGCACGAGGACCGCATGCGAACGCACAAAAGCAAGTATGCGCTCTTGTTGGGACGGTAAAAATGAGAATTTCGGGTAGGTGAGGACGCGCGTCAGTTCGTCAAGTTGGCATTGAGAAATGAACCACTCATCGCGTTCGAGCACCCGCGCAAGAAACGTTCGCAGGAACCCTCCAAAGCCGAGTGCTGAAATGAGGACGTTCGTGTCGATTACGATTTTCGCGCCCATGTGACTGCCTCAGTGATGATCCGAGGCGTCACGCGGTTGCGCTTGAACTGTCGTTGGACTTCACGTGCGAGCTTGTTGAGCTCTTCAACAGCGGGCATGGACACTCTCGTGAAGAGCACTCCTTCCTTCACCGGCAGGGGAATGAAACGGTCCCCGGGATTGAATCGTTCCTGTTGCCGTATGCCTTCCGGCACGACGAGTTGTCCTTTGGTGCTCATTTTCACGATGTCCATGTTCAACAGTTAAACTGTTAAACTATATAAGCTTTGCGCGAGACGCAACGAAAAGAAGAGCAACTGCATTGATATGTGTTGCTCAAGAAAAACCGGAAACTTTCCGGAAAATCCGGAAGAATTGCGGAAACAGCAACGTAACGTTTATAAAGAAACTCAAGGGAATTCACGATACTGCTCTGGTAGTCTAGCGGTTAGGATGGGACCCTGTCGCGGTCCCGACCCGGGTTCGAATCCCGGCCAGGGCGTTGAACCTTAGGTAAGACGTCTACCTTGTCCGGACGAATGCTGTACAAGGCTTTTATGCTTCTTTCTATAGTATATTACTGGACACAACCATGGATGCAGCCGGGGGTCGGGTCTACTCGAGAAGGGCTTCTAATTTTATCAGTCTCTTGGCATAGTTGTGGACAGAAGCATCGCTCATCCAGGGATTCAATATGCTTCAAGAGGGTGATCAGTGATGCGTGGCTGCATTCCAGAACATCGGCAGAGTTCACAATTACTTCGCAAGTATTTTATAGTGCGCGGTCTTTCATTGAGTTATGACGACTGCGACAGTCACCGTACCCAGAAGCACCTTCGAACATATGGTGATTGAGTTGGAAACCCTTCGACGCACTGATCTTTACAAAAGATTACTCGAATTTACGGGAAACATTCAGCGCAAGAAATTCTCTAGGGCCGATCTCGGCTTCTGATTTTGTGACGAAGAATGCCAATTGTCTTCTTCTGTTTCTTTGGACTCGTCTTCATTTCGTACTCGAACACCTCAAGCTCATTCGTTTCCCTGACGTGACGGTAGTATAGCCGAATCGGCGGATGCATCGACTTCATCTCATAGAGGCCAAGCTGCCCGTCAATCAACTCACCGGCGCGCGGCCCGAGCAGCTCCATCCGGTCAAACATCTTGGTAATGAATGTGCGAACGTGCTTGTCCTCACCAAGCTTCTTCAGCTGACTGAGGATGACCTCGTCGAACACAAGCGGGTAATTTGCCGACATTGTGGCCATGGGAACGACCTGGATTTATAAGCTTTATTTCTTGCGCAAATCCTGAAACAAAGTAGTCCGCAGCGGATTTGTCGGCCAGGGCGTTGAACATCCAGTAAGACGTCTGTTCTGAGAAAGCAAGTTCAGCTCTCGATGACGAGATGCTCAAGCACCGGGATTTCTCCGCGGGAAACGAAGCGGTGGGCTGCCTGAAAGGTTTTCTTGAGGTCGTCGACGCTATGCGTGACGTGGTAGGTCGGCTCGATGCCGCTTCTGCCGATGCGCAAGGAGACGACCTGATCCAACTTCAAATCGACATCAAACGGGATGATGCGCGAAGCGACTGAGGGATTGGCACGGATGGCTTCGGCCTCAAGGTCCAGCACGAGGCAGAGATAGTCCTTGTGCTCGATTTCGCGCGGGACGACATAGCAGTGTCCGGTTTCTGCGTGATACAAAAAGCTGACGCGTCCTGGTTTTTTGCGGTCGCCATAGCCTTGCACGGTGGACCAGCACAGCCGTTCGCATTCGACCGGTTTCATCGCGATGCCACCTTCAGGAAATGCCGTAAGGACTGCGGATGGTCCTCGTCATCGATGCGTTGGAATGTGGAATAGTCCTCGGGATGCCGGGCAAAATACGCGCAGGTGAGCGCGTGGGCTTTCGGAAAGAATGTCTCGTCCGGCTGCGTGAGCGCGAGCAGTTCAAGATGGGAGATCAGGGAGGGGACGTTGAGGAGCATTGCGCCCGTCTGTTCCTGTTCGGGGTACTCAAGTCCGGCGGTGATGGTGTACATAAGGTCCTTTATACGCTATTTTCACTATCAATCAGGGGTAACTTTATAAAGCTTACGCTTGCCAACGCCGCAGAACCGTTTCCTTGAACGCTTGCGCCAAAGGAACTTCGCCATCTTCCAGAAATCCATGTGCCAGGGCTTGGGCGCGGTCAAGCTGGTTCTTTGAATGCCGGACGCCATACGCGATCTCCATGCCTGATGTGCCCACCAACATGCCGAGAAGCTCGTCGTTCAGGTATTCCACGACGACGGGGACAAGATGCGAAGCCCGTTTCGGGTCGTTCCTGATGTCTTCCCGTTCGCACTCAAGCAGCGTCGCGGCGAAATCGATGTGCTCTGCATCCTGGGGGACCATCTGGATGGCGCCGGTCGCGGTGTCGACGAGAAAGCTTAATGCGTTGCCTTTTCGTCCGGCAAAGCGGCTGAAGAGTGCCCACGTGAGTCGCATGCATATTGATAGTGCATTCGCTTTAAAAAAGTTGGCAAGGAAAAGTATATATTGATTCGATTCCTTTTCTCCCCATGAACAAGCAACTCGCCACGTTCGCCGCCGGCTGTTTCTGGGGCGTGCAGGCGCTGTTCGACGCGATTCCCGGAGTGCTCTCGACGCGCGTCGGCTACACCGGGGGCTTGACGAAAAACCCGACGTACGAGGACGTCTGCTCGGACGCGACGGGGCACGCGGAAGCCCTCGAGATCACGTTCGACCCGGACAAGGTGTCGTACGAACAGTTACTCAAAATATTCTGGGAGAATCACGATCCGACGCAGATGAACCGTCAGGGTCCGGATGAGGGCACGCAATACCGTTCCGCCATCTTTTATCACTCGGACGCGCAAAAGAGCATCGCAGAGAAATCAAAAGAACAGTTGCAATCGCGCGCGAGCAAGACCATCGTGACGCAGATCGTCAAAGCCAGCACATTCTATCCCGCGGAAGACTACCATCAGAAGTATTTGGAAAAGAGAGGCAAAAAGGTCTGCCACTAATTGTTGTTTCTGATTCGTTGTGACAGAACTATTTATAGCATCAGTCGTTGTGTGAATGAAAAGAGGTGATCCCCATGATGGGAGGATGTACAAAGTGTCAGAAGATTTGCGGCATCTTGATGCTGCTGGCAGGTATTGCGTTTTTGCTGCAAAACCTCAACATTTGGAATTTCTGGAACCTGAACTGGTGGACCGTCGCATTCCTGCTGATGGGCATCGGCGGCATCGCGAGCGCGAACTGCAAGGACTGCCAGAAGATGTGCAAGTAAGAACTTCTTTTTTTTCTTTTTTGATTTGGGTGACTTCACGTCACCCAACGTCTTATCCGCCTCCAAATGGCGAGTCATTTGAATTGGAAGGACTGCCAGAAGATGTGCAAGTAAGTAGCCTATTTTGATTTTTTCTTCTTTTTTTGTTCTCAAAGCGTAAGCTTTATAAAGGACCTGCTTGTTCCTGAGACTACGTTTATATATAGACAGCAGAGGCTTTGGGGATATGAACCATTCTACCGGGAACGACCGATTCACACTTGCAGACCACACTCAATGTGACTGCAGTATGAAATGGGTCGCTAGCTCAACCTGGTAGAGCAGCTGGCTTTTAACCAGCGGGTTAAGGGTTCAAATCCCTTGCGACCCGTTCCCGCGGGAACGGGTGCAAGGCTCGCCGACCGCACGTCGGCGTTGTCTTGCGACCCGTCGAGGCGCACGGCGCCGAGACGCTCCGAGCATCCGTGGATGCGAGGTTGCGTTGGAGGCCAGCAGGACTCCAATGGGTAAAAGCGAGGCGTAATGCCTTGCGGCCCGTGTCGATGGGGAGACCCGTCGCCAGAGATTCAGACAAACGAGTAGGCTCGTGCATGCACGCGCCTGAGAGTGAGTGAGGAACCTCGCGAATGAAAACAAAATACGACGTGACCAAGCACCTGCTCGTGCCGAAGCACGCCAAGGCCAGCGAGAAAGAGGTCAAGGACCTGCTCGCGCGCTACAGCATCTCGCTTTCCCAGCTCCCAAGAATGCTCAAATCCGACCCCGGGCTCAACCATTTGGATGTCGCGGTCGATGACGTCATCAAGATCACCCGTCCTTCGCCGATCACGGGCGAAACCATCTTCTATCGCCGCGTGGTGAACGACTGAACATGGCGAGCTATTCCAAGATTCTGTTCGAGAAGTATTTCCAGGACAACTCGCTCGTCGGTTCGAACATCGAGAGCTTCAACGACTTTGTTGACCGTATTTTGCAGCACGTCGTGGACGAAAGCAAGATCATCGAGCCCACCATCATCCCGCCGAACGTCGAATCGTTCAGGATCCGACTGGACAAGATCATCGTGGGCAAGCCCGAAATCACGGAAGCCGACGGCAGCAAGCGACCCATTTATCCGACGGAGGCTCGTTTGAGAAAAATTTCGTACGCTGCTCCGGTCTATCTTGAAGTTTCCAGCCACATCAACGATGTGCAGCGCGAAAGCATCACGACCCAGATTGGCAGCCTGCCCATCATGCTCAAGAGCAAACTGTGCCACTTGCACGGCCTCAACCGCGACGACCTCATCGAGAAGGGCGAGGACCCGGACGATCCGGGAGGCTATTTCGTCATCAACGGAACCGAGCGCGTGCTCGTCAATGTCGAAGACCTGGCAGCCAACTCGTTCACGGTCGAGCACGACGGCGGAACCTCAGAATACGTCGGCAAGGTCTACAGCGAATATGCCGCCCTCCGCGTGCCGCACACGTTCGAACGCCTCAAGGACGGCGTGTTCTACCTTTCCTTCACCCGCGTCAAACGCGTGCCCCTCGTCTTGGTCCTGAAAGCCCTCGGGCTCATCAAGGATGAGGACATCATGCACGCGGTCTCGGGCGACAAGCAGTTCGACGAGGTGCTCATCAACCTGTTCGAGTTCGTGAACGTCAAGAATTCCGACGACGCGGTCGACACCATCGCAAAGAAGGTCGGCATCACGCAGGCAAAGGAAGTCCGTATGGAGCGCATGGATGAACTCTTGGACAAATATTTGTTGCCGCACATCGGCATCACCAAGGACGTCCGTCTCGCGAAGGCCCGCAATTTGTGCAAGATGCTCAAGAAGTTCATCCTCATCAGCAACAAGGACGTGCCGGAAGACGACAAGGACCACTACGGCAACAAGAGACTGAAGCTCGCGGGAGATTTGCTCACGGACCTGTTCCGCGTCAACTTGAAAGTCCTGATCGGCGACTTGCTGTACAACTTCCAGCGCCTCGTGAAGCGCGGCAAGTTCCCGAGCATCAAGGTCATCATCCGCGAGAAACTGCTCACATCGAGAATCTACAGCGCCATGGCCACGGGCAACTGGGTCGGAGCGAGAAAGGGGATTTCGCAGCGCATGCAGCGCATCAACCACCTGGACAAGATGTCGCACCTGCAGCGAGTCGTGTCTCCGTTGTCCGCGAGCCAGGAGAACTTCGCGGCCCGTGAACTGCACGCCACGCACCTCGGCAGATTGTGCCCGTGCGAGACTCCGGAAGGAACGAACATCGGTCTGAGAAAGAACTTAGCGATCCTCGCGCACGTGTCCCGTGACGCTCCCGAAAAGGACGTCATCGCCGCGTTGAAGAACGCCGGCTTGCGGGAGGTTGCCTAAATGGTTGAGGTCTTCCTGAACGGCAACTATGTCGGCGACGTCGAGCACAAGGACGACTTCCTGAAGCAGATCCGCACCGAGCGCAGGAAGGGCGTGCTTTCATCGCAGGTGAACTTGCGGTATGATGACGCGCTGCAGCAGATTTTCATCGAGTCGCGGCGCGGCAGGTTACGCAGGCCGTTGATCATCGTCCGCGACGGCATTCCGATGCTGACGGAGAAGCACATCAAGCAGCTCCAGAAGAACGAGATGGCGTGGAACGACCTCATCGAGCAGGGCATCATCGAATTCCTCGACGCGTCGGAAGAGGAGAACGCGCTCATCGCGTTCCAGGAATCTGAATTGTCGCCGGAACACACGCATCTTGAAATCTCGCCGTTGGCGATGCTCGGCCTGTCCGCGTCGTTGATGCCGTACATCAACTATTGCCACGCCCCTCGCGCCATCATCTCGGTCAAGAACTTGCGCCAGTCCATGGGATTGTATGCGTCGAACTACCACACGCGCATGGACATGGACATCAACCTGCTTCACTATCCGCAAAAGCCGCTCGTCCAGAGCGTCACGCACGACCTGAGCCAGTATGACCAGCACGCGTCAGGCCAGAACATTGTTGTCGCGGTGATGAGCTACCGCGGCTACAACATGGAGGACGCGGTCATCCTCAACAAGGGCAGCATCGAGCGAGGTTTCGGTCGAAGCACGTTCTTCCATCCTCTCGCGGCCGAAGAATTGCGCTACTCGGGTGGCCTGATGGACAGCATCAGCATCCCGGACAAGGAAGTCAAGGGCTACAAGTCCGAGAAGGACTACCGCTTGCTCGAAGGCGACGGCATCATCCATCCGGAAGCCAAGGTCCGCGAAGAAGATGTCCTCATTGGCAAGAGCTCGCCTCCAAGATTCCTTTCCTCTGCCGAAGAATACTCGCTTGCGGGCAACACGCGCCGCGAATCGAGCGTCGCGCTGAAGCACGGTGAGGAAGGCATTGTCGACTTTGTTTTGGTGACTGAGAACGAGGAAGGCAACAAGCTCGTGCAAGTCCGCTTGCGCGATCCGCGCATTCCTGAAATCGGCGACAAGTTCACGTCTCGCCATGGCCAGAAGGGCGTCGTCGGCATGATCGTGCCGTCGGCAGACATGCCGTTCACGGCGTCGGGCATCACCCCTGACTTGATCTTCAGCCCGCACTCATTGCCGTCGCGTATGACGTTCTCGCACATGATTGAACTTATTGGTGGCAAGGTCGGCGCGATGAACGGACGCTATATCGACGGCACGCCGTTCGAGGCCGAGCCTGAAGAGGCAGTGCGTAAGGAATTGCTTGAGGCCGGATTCCGCGAGAACGGAGTCGAGACCGTCTATAATGGTTTGACAGGCGAGCAGTTCACGGCAAAAATCTATGTCGGTCCCATGTATTATCTGCGACTGAAGCACATGGTCGCGAACAAGATCCAAAGTCGCGCCCGCGGTCCCATCCAGCTGTTGACGCGCCAGCCGACCGAAGGTCGCGCCAAGGAAGGCGGTCTCAGATTCGGAGAGATGGAGAAGGACACGCTCGTCGCGCACGGCGCTTCCTTGTTGTTGAAGGAACGTTTCGACTCGGACAAGACGCTCGTGCCCGTGTGCGAGCAGTGCGGCATCATCGCCATCCACGACCCGTACAAGAACAAGCGCTACTGTCCCATTTGCGGCGACAACACGGAAGTGAACGAGATCGAGATTTCGTACGCGTTCAAATTGATCCTTGACGAATTCAAGTCGTTGGGCATCTATCCGAAATTGACACTGAAGACGAAGTACTAACATGACGACAAGCACCGCAAAAGCAATGAGTTTTCTTGAGACTGAAGTAAGAAAAGCCTGCGAAGGAAATAAATGGACGTGCAACTTCCTTGAAAGATTTGTCTCTCCCGATGTCCAAATATTCAGGTATGAGGATAAATGTGAAGTCCGAAGCGAAACTGCTCTGATGGCAATTGGACAAGGGAACGGATGGTTTTATTGTGCAGTTTTAACTGGTGCGTATAAAGATCTCAAAGAATTAGAAACCGTTGAAAATCTGTTAAAAAAGAAAGGATATGAA
>JACQNB010000087.1 GCA_016203265.1 Candidatus Woesearchaeota archaeon
CAAGTATGCGGCCAAGGCAGCGGTGCCAATGGCGTTACCCTTGGTCAACGCCTTTGTCGTGTTGCCGACCGCATCCAATCGGTCCGTGCGCTTTCGCACTGCCGCGGAGGCTTTTGACATCTCAACGATGCCGCCTGCGTTATCCGTAATCGGCCCGAACGTGTCCATGGCCAAGATATAGGCGGCTGTCGAGAGCATGCCCATCGTTGCGATGGCGGTGCCATACAAGCCGCCGTGTGCGACGCCAGATTGGACGCCGAGCCAATTCGACAAGAACAATGCACCCGAGATCGCGAGCACAGGCAAGCCAGTGTTTTCAAATGCGATTGCGAGACCCGCAATGATGTTGGTTGCCGGGCCGGTTCTCGAGGCTTCCGCGATTGTTTTTACGGGACGGTACTTGTACTCGGTATAGTATTGCGTGATGTAAACGAACAATATGCTCAGGACGATGCCGACCACGCCTGCGTAAAAGAACCAGATGTTGTCCAGCAACAGCTTGGTCGCGATGTAGAGCCCGCCGATCGCGAAGATGGAGGCAATCCAATAGCCCCGGTTCAACGCTTTCATCGGGTCTTCGGTTTCGTTTGCGCGAACCGCGAAAATACCGATGACGGACGCGATGACGCCGAACGCTCGTGCAACAAGCGGGAACACGACGCCCGCAACGCCGAAGACCGGGAAGAGCGCGATGCCCAAAATCATTGCTCCGATGTTCTCGGCAGCAGTTGATTCGAATAAGTCCGCCCCTCGTCCTGCACAGTCACCGACATTGTCGCCGACAAGGTCTGCGATTACTGCGGGGTTTCTCGGGTCGTCTTCAGGAATGCCTGCTTCTATCTTGCCAACAAGGTCTGCGCCCACATCGGCGGCTTTGGTATAGATGCCTCCGCCAAGCTGCGCGAACAGCGCAACGAAGGAAGCACCGAAACCGAAACCAACAATCATGAATGGAGTTTCAGTCGGGTTGCCGCCGAACAGCAAGTAGAGTCCTGACACGCCGATGAGCGAGAGCGCAACGACAAGCAATCCAGAGACTGCGCCGCCGCGCAACGCGACCGTGAGCGCCTTGCTCATGCTTGTCTGCGCAGCCGCAGCCGTGCGCAGGTTCGCGCGAACAGAAATCGCCATGCCGACGATGCCTGCGATACCCGATAAGAATGCTCCAACGAGGAATGAGACTGTGGTGCTGATGGCGAGATTCACATCGCCGAACCAGTAATAGATGCCGAACAACACGGCAGCCGCGAGGATCGCGAGCACGCCAATCGTCTTGTACTGGCGCTTGAGGAAGGCTTCAGCGCCTTCCTTGATGGCGCCGGCAACGCCCTGCATGCCGGGCGTGCCCTTGTCCTGCTTCATGACGAAGTTGGCAAGATACCAAGCCAACAGGAGCGCGAGCACGCTCACGACCATCACAAACGGTAATGCTAACGGTGTAAAGTCCATACGTAATCACCCGTGGCGAGACCTTCAAGGGTGTTTATAAAGGTTACTCTACATTGAGCGTTTGCCAGTTCTCGGGCAATTGCAAGGTGAATGCCGTTTGCGCGTTGACTGCGATGCACCTGTTGTAGTCGAGTAGGAGATATCCCGCGTCCAGTTCAGGTTCCAACGGCTCGTCCTTCCAGGCCGCGTCAAATCCGTGTTCGACCAACAGCTTGATGGTGCGCCAGTGCGCCTGCGCAATCTTGACCCTGCCATAGGCGATGACGATGAGCGTGACATTGGACATGCAGTTTGGTTGTTTTTAGAATTAAAATGCGTTGCCAAAGAAAATCCGGAAGGTTTCCGGCAAATCCGGAAGATTTCCGGAAAACCTGATGGTCTGCTTTTAAAGAATCTCGATCAGCTTGTCGCGCGACGTCGCGCCGGACACCAAACGCACTTGTTTTCCGAGCTGTTTTTTCAAGAATTTCAACAGCGCGATATTCGCCTTGTTGCCTTCGGGTTTTGCCGCAATCGAGATGACATATGTGCCGTCTTTGACGCCCACGAGCGCGGTTTCCTTCGCGTTGGGCTTGACGCGGACTGAGAACTTGCCGGATGTCAGGAGTGAACGCAACGCGCTCACCTCGTTGTGTTGACTGCCATTCATGACAACGACCAGCAGCCAGTTCCACCTGGGCTTGGTTCGCGCTCCCTTCGGGTGGCGTTCACTCTGCTCACTTGTACTCGCGCCAGACGTGCTTGCACTTCTGGCACTTGTAGAATCTCGTGGCCGGCTCGTCGGCGGAGCGCGTCTGCAGTTCCCAGAAATAGGCCTTCTTGTTGCCGCACTTCTTGCACGTGTTGTCGGTCAAGGGCAGGGCGTCATCCGACTTTTCCTTGTCGACGACCTCAACTGCCTTCGCCGTGTTCCTGACCTCCTCCGTGATGGTGACGTTGCCCTCGGCCTTGTAGCCGCAGGAACAGCCCATGACGCGTTTGCCGCCCATCATGCGCGGCATCAGGATGGACTTGCATTTGGGACAGAACATCAGGCACCCGTGACCAGCTTGATG
>JACQNB010000081.1 GCA_016203265.1 Candidatus Woesearchaeota archaeon
ACAAGGTCATCGACAAGCTCGCCGTGAGTTTTATTCTGGCACCGCGTGTCGAGAATGATTAGAAAACTTTATATAACGTTTTGAGCGGGTTCGACCGGGGCATATGACACTCCTTGTTTTGATGGCGGGCGAAGGCACCAGATTTAAGTCTGCGGGTTATCTTCACATCAAGCCGCTGATCAGGATTGGCGGTAAATTCTCAGTCAAACATCTGCTCGACAGCTTTCCGAAGGAGAAGAACATCGTGTTCGTATGCTCATTGGACCAGCTCGGCAAAAGCAACCTCGCGGACGCGCTGCAGACGATGAACGGCGACTGCAAGCTCGTGGCCATCAAGGCGCACAAACAAGGCCAGCTCGTGTCCGCGCGCGAGGCGTACCCGCAAGTGCCGGACAATGAAGAAGTCTTCGTGACGCCCATCGGGCTTTCTCTGTACTGGAACCCCGTCGAATTCAGGCAGAAGATGAAGGAACAGAACGCCGATGCCGCCGTGCTCGTTGTCCGCGGAGATCATCCTGCCGCCGAAGGTTCGCAAGCGCACGGGTTCGTGCACACGAACGGTCCGGTCTTTATGGGACTGCACGATACCGCGAAACCTGATGACGTTGTGTCAACCGGCATGTACTGGTTCAAGGACGGCGCGCTCATGAAGAACTATTTTGACAAGGCTTTCGCGGCAAGCCTGAAGACCGGCGAAGAGTTCTGGTGCGGTCCTGCGCTCAACCTGCTCGCCAAGGAAGGAAAGCGCGTTGTCGTGCATGAAATGCAGCACATCGCGCAGTGGGGCACACCGGAGAGTCTTGAGCAGTTCGAGGCATGGTCACGCGTATTCTCGTTGCTCTGCGGCAAATCCGCGACTCGCCCGGTGACAGAAATTCCTGCGATGCGCGAGGCATTGGTGATGGCGCGGCCGGACCAGCGCGCATTGCACCCCAAACTGTTCACGACGTGGCACGGATATTTCTCGAGCGCGCCGTGGCATCCATATTTTGGTTCGAAATAGAATTAACTGCGGACCATCGGCATGATCAATTTTTCTTCCTTGACCTGCTCTTTCGCGACTTCGACCACGGGCGGGGTCACTTCGATCTTTTTCTCGGGCGACTTGAACAGGCTTGACTTGACCGAAAGCGTGAGCACGGACAGGCCCGCCGCAATGTGGCGTTTGAGGTCGGAGAAGTTGTTCATTTCGGTGAGTTTGCGGAATAAGTACTTCGGCTGCAGATACAATCTGCGGTAGCCATATCCCATGAGCTTCACGAGTTCCTCACTGGACACGTACTTCGTCCGTACGAGCGACCGTGGCGCAAGGATGGCGGTGTACATATCGACCGTGAATTCAGGAATGAACAAATCCTCGTCACGGAGCTGTTCATACACTTCCGTCGTCGGGAAAGGACACAGGATTTGGATGGAGGGATAGTCTGCGCCGAGCTTGGCCGCAAAGTCAATCGTCTGCAGGATATGCTCCTTGGTTTCCCATGGGAAGCCGATGATGAATGTGGCCTTGACGCGGATGCCGTACTTTTGCGTGAGCTTGACTGCCTTGGTGACCTGATCAAGCGTGATGCCCTTCTTGATGAGTTTGAGGCCTTCTTCGTATCCAGTTTCGACGCCATACAAGATGCTCTTGCAACCTGCTTTGGCCATGATGGACAGTATTTCGTCGTTGATGTGGCTGACGCGCGTGAGGCAGTCCCACGTGATGTCCCACTTCTTGTCGATCATGCCTTGGCACAGCTCAATGACGCGGTCGTGCCGCACCGTGAATTCATCGTCTTCAAAATAAATATGCCGGACGCCGAACTCGTCGTGCAATCGTTGGATGTGTTCGAGCGCTTTCTTCGCGCTCATGGCTCGCCAGCGACCGCCGAACACTTTTGACGAGCAGCAGAACGTGCAGAGGAACGGACAGCCTCGGGACGTGACCATGGAGAGCGTGCGTCTGCCGTTGTCATAGACGGCATACGCGCGATACTTGTCCATCGGCAACAGATGATACGCAGGGAATGGGAGGTCATCAAGGTTGGCAATCCATGGTCGCTTCTCGTTCATGACAAGCTTGCCGTTGTCCATATAGCAGAGCCCCTTGATGGCGGAGAGCGCGCCTTTCTTTTTGATGAGATAATCCATGAGCTCGACGGCGGTGAGTTCACCTTCACCGATGATGCCATAATCGATGGCACCTTGACGCATCGTATGGTCGGGAAGGATGGACAAGTGCGGACCGCCGGCGATGATTTTGATGTCCGGACGCAGTTCTTTCGCGCGTTTCGCAAGCTCAAAACTCTTGAGGATGGTGGCGCCGACGGCGCTGACACCCATGACCTTCAGTTCGGGATCTTTGAGCGCTTCGAGAAATCCTTTTTCATCGTAGCCCGTCGCAAGCATGTCTAGGATTTTGACGCTGTACCCTGCGTTTTCGAGGCAGGCCATGATGGTCGCCAAGCCAACGCTGGGGTAAATGGGGCTTGCGCCCTGCATGTCACCATAACTGAACGGAGCGACGACAAACAGCATCTGTGTCATGAAGAAATCCTCCTTTCCATGGGAAAATGCTCTTGTTCGTCCTATTTATATCTTATGATTCTGTCACTCTTGTAGACGATCTCGACGACATCTCCCTTCTGCACGAAAAAGTTGTGCAAGGGTGTCGTACCGTTGCCCGGCTCTTCGCCGTTGATGAGGATGATAATGCCTCCCTTGCCCAACAGATGGTGCGCACGTTCCTTATGTTCCTTGATGTCTTCTAGATGCAGCGCGCGTTTGTGTTCCTTGGTTTCAGTGTCGATGAAGCGGGAGATTTTCCAGATGGGGGTTGTTTTGAGCTGACGGTGGATGTGCGCATAGACGCTTCTGCCCGGCACGAGAACGTCGGTTGCGACTCCGATGGACGTATCGAATGCGGGCAGCAATTGCGAACGGTTGGCGTCTTGGTCTATGATGAAGCGTTCGACAAGCTTGCAATGCGGCACGACGTTGCCGTTGCGGATAAAGTCGCGAAGTTGTGGCTTGCGGGGCTTGAGTCGTACCAAGTGCAACAGCCGGGGCAATGATGCTCGAACCGTGGAGAGGAATGGCATGCGCAGTTTTCAGCCAGAATGGTATTTAAAGCTTCGTAACGCACGATGCATCGACAAAGTTTTAATAGTGTGCCGTTGCTGACGTAGGCATGACAACCTACACCGTCACTTTTCATCCGAAAAAATGCACCGGTGCCTTTTTGTGCACCTCGATTGCGCCCGCATTCTTCAAGCATGCCGGCAAGATTGCCACGCTTATGGACGGCGCAGGGCACGACGTGCTGACGCGCACCGTCACGTGTTCGGGTGAAGATGCCGCGTTACTCAGGGAAGCCGCCGAAAAATGCCCCTCGAACGTCATTGGCATCGCCGAGCACGGCAAAATCATTGTAGGAACGAACGTCAAGGTCATCTCAAGCATCCGCGAATTTACGGCAGTGTATGATGACGCAAAGGAATTCGTGCTCGACCCGAAAGGCTACTTCCTGATCCGTATCATTCCGGAAAAACAACTGATTGAGATCGGATTTTGCGGCAGCCGAAACACGGTTGAAGTCAAGGTCACAGGAGCAAAACCTATTGACATTTACCAGACGGTGTTACGCGAACACATTATCGATCGTCCCGACCATGCCGCGTACTTAGGCAGGGAATTGCAGAAGGCGTACGATGCGTTGCAGCTCGGCATTCCTTACGTGCAGGATGACGAGCTCGATTTCTCGAAATACAAAAAGTAGTTACCGCAACGACTCAATGGTCGTCAGCAAGAGTTTTTTCATCTTGTCCGCGTTCTGATGGAATATCTCGAGGATGGCATCCCACGAGACAGGATGTTCATCCGTTTTCCAGCAGTCGTAGTCGGTGGACATCGCGATGGCCGCGTATTCCAGTCCCGCTTCGCGCGCAAGCGTCGCCTCAGGCGCGATGCTCATGTTGATGACGTCCGCTCCCCACGCGCGGAACATGTGCGATTCTGCCCGCGTGCTGAACCGCGGGCCTTCAATCGTGACGACCGTGCCTTTCGAATGATGGGAAATGCCGAGCTGCTTGCACGCATCGATGAGTTTGGCCCTGAGGAGTGCGGAGAACGGGTCGGCAAGGCTCGCATGCACAGGTCCTGACTTGAATGTGTCATGAAACGTGATGTTCCGATGCCTGGTGAAGTCGATGAACTGTTCCAGGATCACGAAGTCTCCGCGTCCGATTTCTTGTCGCAACGAGCCCACGGCCGTCGTCGCAAGGATGTGCGTGCAGCCTTCAGTCTTGAGCGCGTGGATGTTTGCGCGATAGTTCACCTGCGTCGGCGGAAGCTCATGCTTTTTGCCGTGGCGCGCGAGGATGCAGACCTCGACGCCCGCAAGTGTGCCGCAGGCCAACGGTGATGACGGCACGCCATAGGGTGT
>JACQNB010000012.1 GCA_016203265.1 Candidatus Woesearchaeota archaeon
AAGAAGTTCAACCTTGAAAACCCGCAGATCGAGATCAGCGAAATCGAAAAGCCAGACCTCGACGCGCAGATTGTCGCCGAAAGGATCGCGAGCACGTTGGAACGATTCGGCAGCCAGAAGTTCAAGGCCGTCGGCCACAAGGTGCTGCAGGACGCCCTCAACGCGGGCGCGCTGGGCATCGAAGTCACCATGACCGGCAAGCTTCCGAGCGCGCGCGCGAAACGCTGGCGTTTCGCCAAGGGCTACATGAAGAAGTCCGGACAGATCGCGATCACCGGCGTCCGCAAGGCATACGCCAACGCACAGCTCAAGACTGGCACGATTGGCATCCAAGTCCGCATCATGCCTCCCGATCTTACGCTTCCGGACGATGTTGAAGTCCGCAAGGAACCGCTGGACAAACCGGCCGCTCCCGAACCGAAGGAAAAACGCAAATCCGGACGCAGAAAGACCGAAGAAGTGAAACCTGATGAAAGCCAAGGAACTCCGAGCACTGAGTGAAGCCGAGTTGTCTGCCAAGGAGCAGGAACTGCGGAAGACCCTACTGAAGCTCTACGGCCAGGTCTCGACGGGCACGCCGCCGAAGAATCCGGGAGAAATCAGACGCAGCAAGCGCACCATCGCGCAGATCCTCACGCTCAGAAATGAAAAAACAAAGAAACCGGAAGCAAAACCTGTTGTTAATACTGCGCAAAAGCCTGCAGTTAAGCGACCGGAATCACAATCACCGAAACAACCACGCGAGGTACGACCCAAGCAATGACTGACATGTGCGAAACGTGCGGGCTTCCGAAAGACCTGTGCGTTTGCGAAAGCATTGCAAAGGAATCGCAGACCATCGAGGTTCAGCTCGAGAAGAAGAAGTTCAACAAGAACTACACCGTGGTTGCTGGTATCGATCAGAAGGAGATCGATATCAAGGACGTCGCGTCCAAGCTCAAGGAAAAACTCGCGTGCGGCGGGACCGTCAAGGATGGAAAAGTAGAACTCCAAGGCGACCACCGCAACCGAGTCAAGGACATCCTTGTCGAGCTGGGATTCGCGCCCGAGATGATCGTCGTCAAGTAGAAGGAAACGAACATGACAAAACAAATCACATGCACCGACGCGCACTGCGCGCTCCATGGTAGTGTCAAGACTCATGGACGCACGTTCGTGGGCACCGTCATCGAAAGCAAGATGCAGCGCACGGCCACGGTTGAATGGCCGCGCACACGATACATTCACAAATACGAGCGTACCGCAACCGAGCGTTCACGAGTCAAGGCTCACAATCCCGACTGTCTCAATGCGAAGAAGGGCGACCTGGTCAAAATCCAGGAATCCCGTCCGCTGAGCAAGACGAAGACGTTCGTCATCCTCGAGATTCTCGGCCAGAACCGTTCGTTCATGGCGCGCGAAGAATTGCTTGAGGAAGCGAAGCAGAAGACTGAAAAGAAGCCGGCTGAAAAAATCGCGGCCGAGGCTGCACAATGAAACCGGTCAAGGCCCGAGCGACGCGCGCACTCCCCCACGGCACGTGGGTTGACGTGTGCGACAACTCCGGCGCAAAGATCCTCAAAATCACGACGGTGTTGCGGCACAAGACCGTCAAGGGACGCTATCCTGAGGCTGCCATCGCGGACATCGTGATGGGCAGCGTCAAGTCAGGCAAGCCCGAAATGCGAAAGCAGGTCGTGTTTGCCGTTATCGTGCGCCAGAAGAAGGAATTCCGGCGCCTCGATGGCACGCATGTCAAGTTCGAAGATAATGCCGCCGTCATCCTCAAGGATAGGGACGGCAACCCGAAAGGGACCATGATCAAAGGACCGATTGCCCGAGAAGTCGCAGAACGCTGGCCATTGGTTTCAAAACTCGCGAGCGTGATTGTGTAACATGAGCTGGTCAGCCCACTGGAAAGGAAGCGTCAAGCCGAGCAAGCAGCGCTCGTACGCGCGCGAAGCTCCGCTGCACGTCAAGCGCCAGTTCCTCGCGGCGCACTTGAGCAAGGAATTGCGCGGGAAGCACAAGACCCGAAACATCACCGTGCGCGTTGGCGACAAGGTCACCGTGCTCCGAGGCCAATTCAGAAAGAAGTCAGGCAAGGTCGAACGTGTCGATGTGCGCGAAAGCCGACTCTATATCACGGGCGTCGAACAGTCGAAGCGCGACGGCAGCAAGGCATTGTATCCTATTCATCCAAGCAACGTTATCATTAACGAACTGGAAAGCACAGACAAACGCAGATTCACGGTGAAAGCATGAGCAACAGCGAATACCTCAAGAGAAACGCGGCACCGCCGTCGTGGATGATCGACCGCAAAATCCGCACGTACATCAGCAAGCCGAACCCGGGAGCCCACGCACTCGACCGTGCGTTGCCCATCGGCAACGTCTTGAAGCAGCTCGGCGTCGCGAAAGTCGCTCGCGAAATCAAGAAATCCATGCTTGCCAACGAAGTCATTGTTGACGGCAGACGCGTCACGGATCCGAGATTCGCGGTCGGCCTGTTCGATACCATCGAGCTCCCTACGATGAAGCAGGCGTTTATCGTCGGCATCGACCTCAAGGGACGCATCACCATCACCCCCACCAAGGAAACCAAGCACAAGCCGTGCAAGATCACCGGCAAGCATGTCGTGCCCGGCGGCAAACTGCAGTTGAACCTCATCGACGGCAGGAACCTGCTCGTGGCGAAGGACAGCTACAAGGTCGGCGACACGCTTGTTCTCGACGTCCCGAAACAGGACATCACCAAGCACCTCAAACTCGAAGCGGGCGCGAAGGCGCTCATCACCTCGGGCCGTTATGTCGGTCACACCGTGAAAGTCACTGCCGTCGAAGGCAGCATGGTCAAGTTCGCGGTGAACGACACCACTTCGGAAACGCATAAAGAACACACGTACGTCATTCCATGAATCCAATGCAACAACCTCGGATCGAGAAGCTCACGCTGAACATCGGCGCAGGCAAGGAGCAGGCACGCCTCGAAAAGGCGATCCACGTGCTCAAGTCGCTGACCGGCATCCAGCCCGTGACGACCGTCACGCAAAAGAGAATCCCAACCTGGGGATTACGCCCGGGACTGCCGATCGGTTGCATGCTCACGCTCAGAAAGGACGCGGCTGCATTGATGCTCAAGCGCTTGCTCAAGGCAAAGGAATTCACGCTCAAGGACAATAACTTCGACACGTCGGGAACGGTCTCGTTCGGCATCCATGAACACATCGATGTCGAGGGCGCGAAGTACGACCCGACCATCGGCGTCATGGGCCTGCAGGCGTGCGTCACGCTCGAAAAGCCCGGCTACCGCGTCAAGCGCCGAAGCCTGCACCGGGCGAGAATCGGCAAGCGCCAGCAAGTGACGAAGCAGGAAGCGATCACGTTCATGAAGAAGGCATTCGGTATCAAACTGGCAGGTGAATCATGACAACGAGCGATTGGCAGAAGGCGTTCAAGCAATTGAAGGTCAAGCCGACGAAGTTGCAGAAGTACATGAAGCACAACGCGCCGAAGAAGCGCAGCACCGGCCAGACGACCGTGAAGTGCCAGCGCTGCGGCCAGCACCGAGGCCACAACAACAAGTATGGTTTGGACCTGTGCCGCCAGTGCTTCCGCCAGATCGCGCAAAAGATCGGATTCAAAAAATACGGATGAAACCATGTTAAACGACACCCTCGCAACCGCATTGTCCAAGATCGAGAACTTCGAGAAGATCGGCAGAAAGGAATGCCTCGTCATGCCCGCAAGCAAGACGATCAAGAAAGTCCTTGAACTGTTCAATGCGCACGGCTACCTCGGCCAGGCAGAACTTGCCTCGGACGCCCGCGGCGGCGCTCTTAAGGTCCACCTGCTCGGCAAAATCAACAAATGCGGCGTCATCAAACCGCGATTCGCGGTTACGATGAAGGAATACGAAAAGTTCGAAAAGCGTTACCTGCCGGCAAAGAACGTCGGCGTGCTGCTCGTCAGCACCCCGAAGGGCATGATGACGCACGAAGAAGCGAAAAAAAACAACCACGGCGGACGGCTCGTTGCGTACTGCTACTAACATGAAACTCGACATGAACGACAAGGTGGAATTGCCCGGCGGCGTCTCGGCGAGCGTGCACAATTTCATCATCACGGTCAAGGGCCCGAAGGGCGAAGTCAAGCGCAAGCTGACCGCGCCGAGCATCCAGGTCAAAGTGACGGGAAACGTGCTCGAACTGTCGGTCAAGAAAGGCACGAAGCGCGAAAAGACCGCCATCAATACGCTCATCGCGCACGTGCGCAACATGGTCAAGGGCGTCCAGCAACCGTGGGTGTACAAGCTCAAGGTGTGCTCAAGCCACTTCCCGATGAACGTCGCGTTGAACGGCAAGGAGTTCACCATCAAGAACCTGTTCGGCGAAAAGGTTCCCCGAACGATAAAAATCAAGGACGGCGTCACCGTCAAGGTCGCGGGACAGGACATCACGGTCGAATCGACAGATCTCGAGCTTGCGGGCAACACAGCAAGCGACATCGAACAGCTCGCGCGCATCTGCCACGTCGACCGCCGCGTGTTCCAGGACGGCATCCACATGACCGAAAAGTGCGGCGTGAAGGTTGAATAACATGGCAGACATTAAGAAACTCCTCGAAATCAGAAACGGCCAGCGCAAGAAGCGACCGCGCTTCGTGCGCCAGGACTGGCACAAGAAGAAGCGCCTCGCGCTCGTCTGGCGAAAGCCGAAGGGCATGGACAGCAAGTTGCGCAAGCACATGCACGGGCATGGCCACTTGCCGACGCGCGGCTACGGCTCTCCGGCATTGGTGCGGGGCATGCACAAGTCAGGCCTTGTTCCGATCCTTGTCGCGGCAGTCAACCAGGTTGACGCGATCAACGGCAAGACGCACGGAATCATCATCTCTGCGACGGTAGGCAACCGCAAGCGCATCGACATCATCACGAAAGCAAGCTCAAAATCAATCCGTGTCCTGAACATCAAGGACGGCGCAAAGTTCGTGCAGTCGGTCAAGGACGAGCTCGCGAAGCGCAAGCACGCGAAGACGACGCACAAGGTTCCTGAAAAGGCGGTGCCGAAGGCAAAGCCCGAACCCCAATTGAGTCAGGAAGAGAAGAAGGCACAGGAGAAGCGCGAGGCCGAGAAGGTCATCGCGAGTAACAAACAATGATGCTTCAAAAACGACTGGCAGGAAAGCTCCTGAAATGTTCGCCGATCAGGGTCTGGATCAATCCGGACAAGCTCGATGAGATCAAGGGCGCGATCACCAAGGCAGACATTCGCAGGCTCATCGCGCAGGGACTCATCACGAAGGACGCGCTGTACGGCGGCTCGAAAGTCCGCGCACGCGCGCGCCAAGAGCAGCGTAAGCGCGGCAGACGCAGAGGCATCGGCAGTCGTAAAGGAAAATCGACGGCACGCACGCCCAGAAAGGAAACATGGATCTCCCGCATCCGTGCGCAACGGGACTTGCTCAAGCGCATGCGCGACAACAGCGCCATCACGGCAGAGACGTTCAAGGATTTGTACGCGAAGGCAAAGGGCGGCTTCTTCAGAAGCACGCGCCACATCAAGGTCTACTCGGAGGAACAGAACCTGTTCCTGAAGAAATAACATGGCAACCGGACTCAACTACATCGTCGGCTTCCGCAGAAAGCGCGAAGAGCTCACGGACTACCGCAAGCGATTGAACCTCTTGCGTTCGCACACGCCCCGCATGGTCGTGCGGAAATCGTTGAAGCACTTGAGCTTACAGCTCATCGACTACGCGCCGGAAGGAGACAAGGTGCTCGTCAGCGCGCACACGCGCGAACTGGCCAAGCACGGCTGGAAAGCCGGCACCGACAACCTGAGCGCGGCGTATTTGTGCGGCATCCTGCTCGCGAAGAAAGCGAAAGCGAAGAAAATCGCGAAAGCCATCGCTGACTTGGGCATGTATCCGAGCGTCAAGGGCAACAAGCTCTACGCGACCATCAAGGGCGCGATTGACGGGGGATTGCAGATTCCATTCGATGTCGCCTTCGCGCCGGACATGAAACGCCTCCGTGGCGAACACATCGCGGCCTGGGCGGGTCACGTCAAGAAGGACGCGAAGAAGCATCCGCACCAATTCACACTCTATACTAAGCACGGACTGCAGCCGGAACAGTTGCCGCAGCACGTGGATGACATCAAGAAAAAACTCATGAGTTGAAACGCATGCCAAAACAAGAAACCAAAGCCATCGTGGCCGCTCCGGTCGAGGAAGTCGAGAAGCTTGACGTCGAAAAGGACGTCATTGTGGCGCCGGCGGAAGAGGAAGTCGTCAAGCCCGCTCCGGGCTCGTTCGACATCGCGGCCTGGACTCCGAAGACGAGCGTCGGCATGAAGGTGAAAAGCGGTGAAATCAAGGACCTCGGTCCATTGCTTGACAAAGGCACACCGATCCTTGAGGCTCAAATCATCGACATCCTGCTTCCCAATCTCGAGACTGACCTGTTGTTCATCGGTCAGTCCAAGGGCAAGTTCGGCGGTGGCCAGAAAAGAATCTTCCGTCAGACGCAGAAGAAGTCGCCGGAAGGCAACAAGCCGAGTTTCGGCGTCATGGCGGTCGCGGGCAACCGCAACGGGTTTGTTGGTTTGGGCATGGGCAAAGGAAAGGATACGGTTCCGGCCCGCGAAAAGGCGGTCCGCAACGCAAAACTGGGCGTCATCAAGGTCAAGCGCGGCTGCGGCAGTTGGGAATGCAACTGTAAGACGCCGCACTCGGTTCCGTTTGAAGTGGAAGGCAAGTCAGGTTCTGCGATCATCAGACTCATTCCAGCGCCGAAAGGCAAAGGGCTCATCATCGAGCCGAACTGCGCGAAGATTCTCGCGCTTGCCGGCTTCAAGGATGTCTGGAGCAAGACCTTTGGCCAGACGCGCAACACGCACAACCTCGCTCGCGCGTGCATGCACGCGCTCAAGAAGTTATCAACCACCAAGATCGCGCACGAGACTGCCGACAAGCTCGGCGTGCACGATGGGATGATCAAGTAACATGGCAGACGCTAAAAAAATTGCAAAAACGGGAACTCCAGGCTCGCCACGAACGGCAAGCGCAGGAGCCAAGCCCGAGGCGAAAACCGAACACAAAGGTCTGCTTGCGCTCATCCGCATCCGAGGCGCGCCGAAGATGAGCGAACAGATGGTCGACACGCTCGACTATTTGAACCTCAAGACGCGCAACGCCTGCGTCTTGGTGCCGGACACGCCAAGCTTCCGCGGCATGATCAAGAAAGTCAACTCATTCATCACGTGGGGCGAGGTTTCCGACGAGACGGCAAAGCAGCTCGACGCCAAGCGCGCAGGCCCCAAGAAACACGCATTCCGACTCCACGTTCCATCCAAGGGTCTCGAACGCAAAGGCATCAAGCTGCCGTACAAGGCAGGCGGCGTGCTCGGCTACCGCGGAAAGGATATTAATGAGCTCATCATGAGGATGATCTAATGGTCGTTCACAAGCGCAGGAAAGTGCAGCGCCAACGAGGCTCGCGCACGCACGGCTGGGGCAGGCTCCACCGTGGCTCGGGAAACAAGGGCGGCGCGGGCAATGCAGGATCGGGCAAGAAGGCGGACGCAAAGAAACCAAGCTTCCGATTCCGCGTTTTCGGAAAGCACGGATTCATACCGCACAACCATCAGGCATTCGAGCACACCATCAACCTCAAGGACGTTGAAATGCACATGTCGCAATGGATTGCGGGCAAGCACGCAACGGGCACGAACACCACGGCAACCATCGACTTGACCAAACTTGGCTACACCAAGCTGTTGAGCGAGGGCCGCGTCACGTCAAAACTCACCATCACCATCGCATCGGCATCAAAGAGAGCTGTTGAAAAGGTGAAAGCTGCTGGCGGTACCGTCACAGTAGGTGCATGAGTGTTCTCGACGCGCTCGTCGAGCGCATTCCCGAAGTAGCGGGCCCGCTGCAGAAGAAGCTGTCGTTCAAGGAAAAGCTGAAGTGGACGACCATCACGCTGGTTTTGTTCTTCGCGCTTTCGCTCGTGCCCCTGTTCGGGCTTGGCGCGAACGCGTTGCAACGTTTCGAATTCATCTCGATCATCTTGGGCGCGAGCTTCGGCAGCATTCTCAGCCTCGGTATCGGCCCGCTCGTGACGGCAAGCATCGTGCTGCAATTGCTCAACGGTGCGGGCATTCTGAAGTTCGACCTGACAACGCACGAGGGCAAGAAAAAGTTCCAAGGCGTGCAGCAATTGACGTCTATCGCGTTCATCATCTTCGAAGCCATCATTTACGTGTTCATGGGCGGCCTTGCGCCGGCTCCCGAATTGGCGGGAACGGCATTGTATTTGCAATTGCAATGGTTGCTGATTTTGCAGCTCTTCCTAGGTGGATTCCTTGTCATGCTTATGGATCAGCTCGTGACAAAGTGGGGTTTTGGCTCGGGTATTTCACTCTTCATCGCGGCCGGCGTGTCGCAAAGCCTCTTCATCCGTGCGCTTTCGCCGTTGCCGTCCCCGACGACTCCAGGCATTGCCACGGGCGCGATTCCTGCGCTCGTGCAGAGTCTGCTTGCGGGAGACCCGCAAGGCGCGGGCTTGATGCTTGCCGGGCTTATTTCAACGATTGTGGTGTTCGTCATCGCAGTCTATCTGCAAGCAATGAAAGTCGAAATTCCGCTTTCCTTTGGCCGCGTCCGAGGCTACGGCATCCGGTGGCCATTGCACTTCGTCTACACGAGCAACATGCCCGTCATCCTCGTCTCAGCATTGCTCGCGAACCTGCAATTGTGGGGCAACCTCTTGCAGAATTGGGGCTATCCGGTATTGGGCACGTTCATCAACGGACAACCATCTTCCGGCCTTGCGTTATGGTTAACGCCGCAGAGCATCATCGGCTCATTGATTAAAGGCAGCATACAGTTCGCGGACGTCGCGCACTCGCTCGTCTACATCATATTTCTGGTTGTCGGCGCCGTCGTATTCTCGCTGTTCTGGGTGCAAACATCCGGCATGGACGCGCGCAGTCAAGCAAAGCAGATGATGGCGTCCGGGTTGCAGATTCCGGGTTTCCGCCGCGACGAACGGGTGTTGGAACGCGTGCTCGATCGGTATATTTACCCATTGACCGTGATGGGCGCCATCACCGTTGGCTTCCTTGCCGCGATTGCGGACGTGTCCGGCGCATTGACGAACGGCACCGGCCTGTTGTTGACCGTCATGATCATCTACCGTCTCTATGAAGATATCGCGCGCCAGCACATGATGGACATGAACCCGATGATGCGCAAGTTCATGGGTGGTGAATAATGGCTTGGTTCTCGTTTCTTGATCCGGTCATGAATTTCCTGCTCGGTTGGATGCTCAACTTCTCGCCGTTCGTCAGCATCCTGTTGTTGTCGGTCGCGCTGTCTCTCTTCATCACGCTTGTCTACAAGTACACGACGAATCAGAGCTTGATGAAGGACTTGAAAGACGAACTGAAGGCATTCCAACAACAGATGAAGGAGCTGAAGCATGATCCGAACGCGATGATGGATGTCAACAAGAAAGCGATGGAGACGAACCTCAAGTACATGACGCACAGCTTCAAACCGATGCTGTTCACGTTTCTGCCCATCATCCTCATTTTCGGCTGGCTGAATGCGCACTTCGCGTACGAGCCCATTCATCCGGGCCAAGAATTCACGATGACGGTTGCGTTCGACAAGACGGCCATCGGCGGCATCAGTGTGCTCGCGCCGGATGGCTTGTTGGTCACGAGCGACGAAACCAAGACGGTCACGGACGGCAATGCCATTTTCACGCTCAAAGGAGAAGCCGAAGGCATATACCCGGTGGGGTTCTCATTCAATAACCAAACCTACACCAAGGAAGTGCGCATCAGCCAAGCGCGCAGCTACATCGAACCTCTTTTGGTCGTGAATGACGGCAGCATCAAGAGCATCACGACAACGCACGAGAAAACAAAAGTCATCAAGATCGGCAGCTTCGGCATCACGTGGCTCTGGAGTTACATCATCTTCTCGCTCGTGTTCTCGATTGCGATGCGAAAAATGCTCAAAGTCTATTGAGCGCTCCATGTGCAACAAGGGGGTGTTCTAGTATCGTTTTTTGCAAACCCCCTACTGACAGTCTTATGCACGAAGAAAACGCAGTTCTCCACCCGAAATCAAGGGGTGCCTAGTGCCCAAATATCCATATTTAAACACAAAAGTATTTAAATACATCCGCTTATAAAGGCTTAAATACAACGCGAGAGAGTTCCGACGGAACCGGGGGGTTCCGACGTTGTCATTTGGGGGATTCACATGAAGAAAGAAGCAAAATCCGGCAAAGAGATCAAAGTCGTCAACATCGTCGTTTCTGCCAAGCTCGGCCAGGACATTCCGTTGGAAAAGATGGCGGCCACGTTAAGCAACACAGAATACAA
>JACQNB010000088.1 GCA_016203265.1 Candidatus Woesearchaeota archaeon
GAAATATACTACATTCATTGTTCCTGCGAACAGAACAAGTGCAGGTAAACAAATCAAGGCAATGAGTAAAGATTGAATGACGTGGTCATCTGCGCGCATAAAATAAAACGTAAATTTATAGTATTTAAACAGTTCTATTTTAACTTTTCAGAATCCGTTTCACGACCTTCAACGGCGCATCCGTCCTCACGCTTGCGGCCCTGAAGTGCGTCTGCGCGGCCTTGAAGCCTTTTTTGCGCAAGCGTGCGAGAATGGTTTCCGTTGGAGGCACGGGCACCTTCAACGCGCTCGCGAGTTTGTGCAAATCATAGAATCCGATTTCAGGGATGTGCGACTCTTCGTGGATCGTGTGCAGGAACTTCTTCAAGTGTGCGGGAGCTTTCGTGATCATCTTCTTCACGACCGCGTGATTCCAGAGCTGTCCGAGCCACAATGGTCCCGCGGCTCGCATGATCGTGCCGCATGCGCAGCGTTCGACGTTGATACCTGACGATGTACGGGCAAAGCAATTGTTGCAGTAGTGCACGAACCCATGCCGGTCAAGAATCGTCTTGATGACTTCCTTGGACTTTTCGGCGTGCAGATAGACGCGCACGTAATGGTCTGAGGAATGCACAAAAATCGGCATCAGCGCCCGATCATGCTGCATCGCAATCAATTGGCATTTTCGTATGAGAATGCGGATGCCGACCTCATGCATCAACTCGTTGCGCAACGGTTCGGCCCAGTATTTTCGCCGGCAGGCGTCCTTGAACGCGCCCGCCAACGCACCCGTGTCCGTCGCCGTGACCGCGAGCACGCCATCGCGGCTGATGAACTTCGTCGCGGCGTCAAGGAACTGATTCGGGCTTCCGAACGGGTCGATGTCGATGTAGTCAAGCCCCGGACCGTCCAACATGAATTTAGATGCGTCTCTTCGTGAGATGACGAC
This sequence comes from Candidatus Woesearchaeota archaeon, assembly GCA_016203265.1. Classification (GTDB taxonomy): domain Archaea; phylum Nanobdellota; class Nanobdellia; order Woesearchaeales; family ARS49; genus DSQK01. Next base: position 932 of record JACQNB010000088.1, read on the forward strand.
GTTTTTCGCCGAAAGCTTGTTTTGCTTCAATTGCTTCTTGAACAGCGCCGGAAACTTGCCATTTACGTCGTTGACTCGGAGCTGTTCAATCATGCCTTTGGGCAATTCTTTCAGGAAACGCAATGAACGGATGCCCGTGCCTGCCAAAGGGTCAGCGATGACGAGTTTCTTGCGCCCGAGTGCTTTCAGCAATGTAATCGAGATGTCGCGATTCAGTTGCATCACTGGATTGTAGAACACTTCCAAGTCTTTCGAGACTATTTTCGCGACGGGGGCGAAGAACGCGATTTTCCCTTCGGTGAGTTTTTCCATGTGCGTTGGTGCCGCGTCCTCGCACCGCTTGTCTGTGTTGTTCCCGTTACAAGCGGAAGATGTTGGTTTCGTTGGTCCGAATGCTCGGACGCATAATGGCCCCAACGCTTGCGGTAATGCTACTTATGCTTCTTCTTGTCGGGGGCCGCGCCCTTGCTAAAACCCTCTTCCATGTCATCGATTTCGTCGTCGTCCAGAAGCTCTTCGCGGCCCTCTTCGGTGTAAACATCCTCATCAGCTTCCTTCTTCTCGATCTTGTCCGCGTATTCTTCCTTGGAGAGGTCATAATCCTCGTCGTCATGGTCGGTTTGCGCGACCAAGGGTTCGTCGTCTTTTTCCTTGGACTTGGGCGCTTTCGCCTTCTTGACGCTCTTTTTTGGCATAGCAACGGCGCTCTTCTTTCCGCTTATAAAGTTTTTGTCGCGTTGAAAGCCGCGCGCTCGTGTCGCTTCCAGCCAAACGCTGCCAGCGTTTGATCAGACGTTCCAGTGGGATCTGCGATCCCACGACCTGCCTTTGCATCTGCGTTCAAAGGAAACGTAGCCCTGCTGGACTCGCTGGTCTAGGCACTCGCGCGCATAAAATGGCTTTCAACGTGTCGCGAAGAATTCCTGAATCATCGGCACCGGATTCAGCACGACCTTAGGTTCCCAGTCGTCAGGAAAGCATTTGCCGTACATCGGTTGTGCGTAGCGTTCGTCCATGAACACCAACACGCCCCTATCAGTCTCGGAACGGATGCATCTTCCCGCGTTCTGCAATGTTTTGGTGATCGCAGGCAGCACATACCCGTAATCCCAGCCCTTGTGGAACTTCTTGTCATAATAGTTGATGAGCTCTTTCGTTTCCAAATCAGGCCTGTCTAACGGAATGCCGACCACAATCACGCACTTCAGCACGCCAGGCAAGTCAACGCCCTCGCCGAACGAGCCGGCAGCCACGCCCAACAGCACGGCGCCCAATTCCTTGTATTGCGCAAAGCGCTGCAACAATCCCTCTCGTTCTTCTTTCGACGCCTTCGGGTCTTCCGTGAACACGGTCTTGGTGCACGCCGTCGAAAGATAGGCCGCCACGCTGTCCCGCACCGCGTAACTCGGAAAATAGACGGCGCTGCAGCCCTTGATGCTGTTCACGATGTTCGCGCACGCGCTCGCGATATTCTGGTATTGCGCATCAGAGCGCTGCGTGAATTTTGTCGTCACGTTCGGCACGATCAGGCAGCACTTGTTGCTTGCCGGAAACGGGCTGGGCAAGGCCTTCTGGATGGTGTGCTTCGGAAAGCCCAGAATGTCCGCGAACATCGTCGTCGGAGTCAGCGTGCCGGACATGATGATGGCGCAGTGCGTGTTGTCAATCACGTCCTTCGCGAGCAAGGACGGGTCGAGACAGCGATGCGACAAAATGATGGCGCGTTCGGTCCTGATGTCCTTGACCGAAAGGATCCGGCTGAATCCCGTGTCGCCTTCGGTCCATTCGTTCAGGAAGTCCGCGATCGTGCCCATCGAACTCGTCTTTTCTTCCATGCGGATGTCGTCGGCTGCCGATTCCAACGCTTCCGCGAACTCGTCCACGTTGCGTATCTTCGTGACGTCCGTCACGAACTGCTCTTTCGTGACGAGCTTTTCCTGGTCGCGGTACAGTCCGGTCGCCATCTTTTGCAGCAGCGCGCTCAGTTCCTGCAGGTTGTTGTGCAAGTCATCAAAGCCGTGCTTTTTTGCCTCGTTGATGGCTCGACGTAACGTGATCGTGCTGATGCGTTGCGTCAACTGCTCGCGCAAGCGTCCAGGAAGGTTATGGCCCTCGTCGATGATGACGATGCACTGCTCGAGCTTGCGGTGGATCTTGTTCAACAAGGTCTCCCTGATCCTCTTGTTGAACAGGTGATTGTAGTCCGCGATGATGACTTTCGCGTTCTCCGCGAGCATCAATGACAATTCGTACGGGCACAATTCGTCATCAATGCCTTTCTGCAACACCGTCTCGCTGGCGCACGGGCCGGCCTGCAGCAGTTGCGCGGAAGACGCGTCTGCCTTGATGGTCATCGCGCCCTGATTGTTGCGCGCGTTGAGATAATACGAGCATTTCCCCTCTTCGCGCAACGATTTGCAGTACGACGCGAAATCGTCCGAACGCATCAACGAGGCTCCCGGTTGCGCGCACAAGTGCTTCTTGCCGACGATGGAAACGGTGCCGCGGTTGACGTTGAACTTCGTCTTGATGGCCTTCATGGTCTCCAGCGCGATCAGGTGCTGCGTCTGCCGCGACGTGAGGAAGAACACGGTCAAGTCCTTTTCCGCAGCGAACGTCAACGCCGGAGCGAGCGTGGCTGCCGTCTTTCCCAGTCCTGTCGGCGCGTGCACGACCAAAGGAATCTTGTGCTCGACGCACTTGCGCACGACATCGATGAGTTCGCTCTGCACAGTTCGTTGCGTGTCGTACGGAAACAGGAGCGGCATGGAATTTCCCTTTTGCCTGAAGTATAAATGGATTTGTGTCCGCGCGAGTGTGGAGATTTCCGCACAGACCTCGAAACATTTATATAGAATTTCCGCACGGGCAGAAATCAGTGGGTCTTATCCGCGCCGCGATTTCCCGACGGAAAATTTCGTGCGGAGCCCAAGGCGAAAGGTTTAAATATTGCCTTGGATGTATCTGTTCCACTACATACGAACATGGCAAACACGTGGGGTGGCATTTCGGCCAACAACAAGGAGATATTCAAAGTCTTCTTTCGTGAGAAGCCCGCGATGATGCTCGTCGAGCTGCGCAATGCCAAGGCCGAAGTCTACGCTTCCTCGCTCGCAAAGCAAATCGACTGCACGTATTCGCACGTCGTCAAGATCCTTCAGCAGATGGAGAAGGAAGGTTTGATCAATTTCGACAAGCAAGGACGCCTGAAGCTGCTCACGCTCACGAAAAAGGGCGGCGAAGTCGCGGAAAAGATCGATCACATCAGGACCGCGTTGTAAATTCTCAAGTTTTTTATAGGGTCGTGTTGCGGTGCACTCATGACATCCGTTCTCATCTCGGGCGCGACAGGATTTGTCGGGACGCATCTTCTTGCTGCGCTTCCTGATGTCGAGAAAATCTGTCTCGTTCGCTCCGATAAGTCCATTCCGGACTGCGAAACGTGGCGTTTGGACAACACGATTCCGCAACGCACCGTCGATGTGTTCATCCATTGCGCCGCAAGCGTCAATCCCGACAATGGCGCGCACAACCTGGAACTCACGAAACGCATGCTTGTAATCGCGAAAGCGTGCAACGTGAAGCACTTCATTTTCATCAGCAGTTATGTGGTCGAAACCACGACCGAAACGTCCTACCTGCTCGCGAAACGCGAAGAAGAAGCCCTCGTGAAGGCCTCCGGCATCCCTTTTACCATTTTCCGTCCCACCGCCATCTTCGGGCCGGGCGACAAGGCAACGCTCGGCAAACTGCATGACGCGGTGCAGCGCGGCAAGCTCATCCCCTTGCCGAACAAGGGCGTTGCGCTGATGCAGCCCATCTTCGTGAAGGATTTGGCAAACCTCATCGCGCAATCGTTGCTCAACAAAAAAGCGCTCAACAAGACCTACACCGTCGGCGGCACTCAGACGTCGATGGCGCAGATGGTGGCTTTGCTGTGCGAGCTGCAAAAGAAAAAGCAACGCACCATCGCCGTGCCCGTGTCGCTCTTGCAGTTCGTCGTCAACGTGCTGCATCTTTGCCGGATGTCGCCATTGCATCCGAAACAGGTCAGGAATCTCGCCAAGGACTTTCCCGTCGATATTTCTCCATTGCAGAAGGACTTCGGATTCGTTCCGACACCGTTCGAGCAGGCACTGCAAGAAACGTATAAATAAAGAAAAATAATGTTTATTGCGTATACAGCTTCAGCTGCTTCGGATCGTACTTGAAGCTGATGGGCAACTTGCCGATGCGATGGTAGTACTTGAACAAACGCTTGATCTTGCTGTCCAAGAGCTGCGTGCCTCGGAGCGCGGGCATGTCCTGACGGTTCGCTTCCAGGTGCTTTCTTGTTGACAATGCTCTTCGCATCAGCGCGAGCAGGTCTTCCGGAATCTTCGGCGCGTGGTCCTTCTCGACCAGCACTTCCGTGATGCGTTTGCCGACGATCGTCTTGACGTCCGGGATGCCGTAGCTGTCCCGCAACTCGAGACCGATCATGCTTGCTGATTTGCCTTCCTTCGCGAGCTTGACGATGAGGAGCTCCACTTCCTTCTCCTTCATTCGGACCCAGCTCGGCTTGGTCTTGTGCAACGGCTTGCTCGAGCCCGAGCGTCCGCGCTTCCTGCTGTGCATTTTTGCCATGTTGTTTACTCCTTACACTGTTCATGACGAGATTTGAGAGAAATAACTTCTCTCCCGTATGCCTGAGTCTTGCAACCCCTGCATCGCTCGATACGCTCGTTTCCGACGGGGTGTTTAAAAAGGTTTCTACGGATAGCCCCGGGCGGATTCGAACCGCCGTCTACGGGTCCAGAGCCCGTCATTCTTGACCAGCTAAACTACGGAGCTTAATTTGCGGATTCTCATCAGATGCTTCTGATTGCGGAATCCGATTTCGTTGCAATAGCGTGTTATAGCCGATTTACGGGTTATAAAAACATTCCTATGGATCGGCTTGCTGCACGGAATGCCTAATTTCTGCAAACTTGGTATGACTTCATCACGAAGAGCTGGAATTGCCGAACTGAAGCTTATCCGGAGAAGATGCGGATCTTTATTCGATAATCGGTATACTGAGCCATCAGTATCAAAAAGTCCGCGCAGACAGGCTCGAAGATAGGTCTCATTCTCCAATATCCAAGTAGGCATCCGAACTTGATTTGCTTTCTTGTTCCCGGGAAAGACGCCAACGCTCATGAGAGCATTGACTGCCTCAAGTCTGTCGAGGCATACGTAGAAGCAACGCTTTTTGAATTCACCCCAACGCGGTTTTGTCCCAAAAACACGGCGCATTAATGCGAAAATGTATTCTGCATATGCGCGTTCATCCGCATAACTACTAGCAATACGAATCGAATAAATGGAGTGTTTGTGATTCACGTAGACGCTTCCATCACCGAGAAGAATTCCAATAAATTCGGCGAGTTCTTCTGATTTGGTCAGCGGATGAACGGGCTTTGTTTTCCCTCGAGAATGAAGCATCACCATGAGAATCTTGGAAGCATTTAAAAACCCTATCCGAACAAGTCTAGTGGGGAATGACATGTTATCAAGAGAACAGCAGGCACAGGAAAACGAATACGCGTTTCCCTATCACTATCTTGATCTCGCGCGCAAAGAAATCGCGATTCTAGAATGTTTTGACGCGAAATACCGCTGGAAGCGCGCGATTGAGTTTTTCCAGATCACGCCCAAGATAAAACTCCTTGACGCCGGCTGCGGCGA
>JACQNB010000089.1 GCA_016203265.1 Candidatus Woesearchaeota archaeon
CAACAAGGAATAATTTCACCGTCATAAGCGGAACCAACAAAATCTACACGAGCTTCACGGCTCCTGCCTTGACAGGAAACTACAACCTCACCTACTTCGCAAACGACACTTCCAATAATGTCAACGCAACAGAAAAGAGCAACTTCACCGTAAGCGACGTAGTCCGGCCTTCCGTTTCCGCGCTGTTGCCGACGGCGGGCTCCACATACAACGTCAGCAACACAGTCCACATAGCCTCAAATGTGACTGACGATGCGGAAATAAGCACTGTCTACGCAAACCTGACCTACCCGAACGGAACCGTCATAATGGAGAACTTGAGCCTGGTCTCCGGCACAAGCAAGTACAATATATCATTCACCACGCCAGCGCTGCTCGGCACGTACAACCTCACCTACTTCGCGAACGACACCAGCAACAACGTCAACGCGACTGGAAAAAGCAACTTCACCGTCAACGACCTTGTGCCGCCCACGATGACGAACCTGGCCTGCGAACCGAGCGGCGCAAACCTGACAAACATAGTCTCCTGCAACGCAACCATCACGGACGACTTCCTCATCGACACCGTCACCGCGAACGTGACGCTGCCAAATAGCAGCGTCATCGTACAGACAGTATCCAACACCAGCTCGCTGTACAACTTCACGTTCATCAACACGACGAGCATCGGCGCCTACACCGTCACCTGGAGCGCAAACGACAGCAGCAACAATCTGCGCACCAACACGACCACGTTCACCGTAAGCGACGTCACAGTTCCGGCAATCGCGCTAAACACTCCCCTTGACTACGCGAACGTTTCAACACCGACACTGAGCTTCAACTTCACCCCGAGCGACAATTACGACGCTACATTGAACTGCTCGCTCATGACGAACGGCACCATCGTGTCGACAGACACTGCCGCGGCAAATGGCACGCCGACCGTGCTCTCCGCTACGCTGACGAACGGCACCACCAACTGGAACATAACCTGCGTCGACGACGCCGGCAACTCGAACACCAGCGCGACACGACACGTCGTCATAGACACCGTGCCGCCGTCGTTCGTCTCGTTGACCACCACCCCGTCGGTAGCAGACGACCTCGATCCAGGCCTGAATATCAGCGTATTCGGGAGCGTGAACGACAACATCACCGCGATAAGCGCCGTGCTTCTCGCATACAAGCTGAGCAACGACACGAACTACGGCAACATCACGCTCAGCTACAACATCACCTCCGACAAGTATGAGGGCAACTTCAACGCTACCGTGAACGGCACGTACAACCTACGCCTGACCGCGAACGACACCGCGGGCAACACCGGCACGAGCAACCTCGTGAACCGCTCCGTGCAGTTTGAACACACCTGGACCGTCTCCCCGACGACGCTCGGACCATACAGCCGGACTGCCGGTCAAGTGAACAACCTCGGCAACCTCACCTTCAACAACACAGGAGACTTCACGCTCTCGTTCAGCATCAACTCCTCACGGAACACCACCACGTACAACAGCAGCACGAACTTCACGCTGGCCTCCAAGGAAACGACAGCCATCACCGTCAACGAGACCGCACCGGCGGACGGCACCCAAATCACCACGCTCACCATCAACGCAACAGGAGGAGACCCTGCCAGACAGAACGTGACCGGCACCATCATCGTCGCGCCAGGACAACCCATCCTATCCGCCACCATCACCACGCCATCGACCGCGACAGTGGCCGTCACGCAGGGCGACACAGGAGTCGCGTTCGCCGCCACGCTCGAGAACATCGGCGAAGGGAACGCCAGCAACGTCTCGTTCACTTTCGCAATCCCGAGCGACTGGATCTTGACCTTCGGCTCGACCCAGATCAACATCAGCGAACTCAATCCGAGCGACACGCTCGACAACGACTTCGAAGTGACCATCCCTTCCGACGCGACGACCGGCACCTTCACCATCACAGCAAACGCGACCGGCGTCAACGGCTCGGGCGCGCCACTGGAAAACAACAGCCTGGTCTTCGGCGACACCGTGAGCGTCACAGTCAGCGCGCCAGCGACGCTCGGCAGCCCGGCGTCAAGCGGCGGAGGCGCCGCCCCCTCGTCAACGTCGGCATCGTCGACCGGCGGCGGAGGCGGAATCTCGCGCGCGGCAAACGGCGTGCAGGCATCGACCATCGAGACAAGCGACACCATCGCGGTCACCCGCGGCAACGGCATCTCGACGCCCGTGCACATCGCGAATCTCTGGAACAACTCGTTCATGCAGGACATCACGTTGGACGTCACCGGCTACCTTGCAGGATATACCCTCATCTCACCCTCACCCGACCCTGTTACCCGTATCGAAGTCGAAACCCACCTGCAACTGCCGCAGCAGTTCACGCTCCCCCGCGTTGGGACGCACATCTTCACGCTCACGAAAGCGGCACCGGACAAGGTCACCGCGACCCTACAGTCCCAGCCGCAAACAATCGAGCTCACCAAAGGACAGCCGCGCTACGTCGACCTCGACGACGACCGCAAGGGCGACATCGTGATCGAGCTGCTGGACGCAACGGACAGCACGGCGCGAATCGCGGCCTACTCCGTGCAGGACTACACTGCGGTGCGGCTCCCCTTCGGTTCGATACTCGATTACGCGCTCGACGTCTACGCCCCCTCCTATCTGTTGCAACAGGACTACACACTCCAGCTGAAGATCTCGGCGCAACTCGTGTCGGTCGACGGCACGGTCACCCGTCCCATGACCGAATACCGGACGCTCCAGTTCCTGGTGCGCGAAGTCGCGGAAGAAGACGCACAAGCCCTGCTTGACGCAGCGCGGAACGACGTGCGCGCGATGGACGCCGCAGGGTTCAACATCATCGAGGCGCAAAACATCCTCGACAAAGCAGCACAAGCGTTCGCCGCAGGAGACTACGACGCGATCGCACAAAGCGCGACGCTCATCGCCCGACTGCACGATGACGCGTTCGCGGCACACGACCTGCTGCTCGCGGTCAACCAAAGCGTGGAACGCGCGGCAGCCCAATGGCTCACCACGCCGCAGACCACTTCTGCGCTCCAGCTGGCGACCTTGGCCTTCGAACGGGGAGATTACGCAATCGCGCTGAAACGCGCGAAGAACGCGCAATTGCTCTACGTGCTGGAGACCAAAAACCGGGTCAACCTCATCAAATTCGTCATCGACCATTGGGGAACCGTGCTGCTGGCCGCGCTCGCGCTCGCCATCATCCTTTATGCAGCCTACAAGCGCCTTTCCGCCGCGCTCATCGAGCAACGCCTGCGCAACATCAACCACGAGGAACAGACCATCCAAGAACTGCTGCAAGAGACGCAGAAACGGTACCTCAAGGACAGGGCGATATCCGCGACGCAGTACGCGCGCTATACCCAGCAATACGAGAACCGGCTGACCGAGTTACGGCAGCTCCGCGTGCATCTACGGAACACGCGCGTCGCGATCATGAAGCTCGCGCAGGAACTGAGAAACATCAAGCGCGAAAAAATAGATATCCATGACCTGCTGACCGTCAACCAGACAGACTATTTCGTGAAGCACAGCATAAGCCGGCGCAAGTTCGCGGACACGGAAGCGCGGAACCGAACCCGGCGGAACGAGCTCGAGCAGGAAGAGGCTCTGCTTGAAAGCAAGCTCGAACAGCAGCAGGGCAGCATGAAGAACAGAATCCTCACCTGGATAGACCGCATCGAGAAGATATTCGACAAATCATGAAGGTGACTACCATGAAAACAAACCTGATGAACCGCATGCTCTTGGCCGTCACGGCGATGGCGCTGCTCGTGCTCTCCGCCGCTGCGTTCAATTTCGCCGAGATCGCGCCCGCTGACTTCACGTTCACCCCGCCGGAGCACGTCTCGGCTGAACAGTCACGGACAGCCCTCCAAAATGCCGAACTCTCCATAGACAAGATGCGGCAACGAAACTTCACGACCGCCCTGGTCGAGGACGTCCTCAAGGAAGCGAACCTGCAATACGGGAACGGGAACTACACCGACGTGCTCAGGCTGACTGCGCTCATCACCTTCATCGGCGACAAGAAAATTGAGTTCGTGGACACGGTGACTTTGACCGACAAGAAAGCGCAGGAGTACCGTGCGCTGGGCCTCAATACCGCCGAAGCAGACCTGTTGACTGCGCACGCGGTCGCCGCGTTCTACAAAGACCAGTTGGTCGACGCGCAGGACCTGCTCCAGCAGGCGAACGCAGTCCTCGACGCGGCAAAGGCGGAGAAGGACAGGCAGACCACACTCATCAACCTCAGCAAGAACATCCTCCAGAAATACTGGTGGCAGATACTCCTCGCGCTCATCGTGCTCGGCATCAGCATGCCACGACTGTCGAAAGCAATCGCCACGATGCAGAAAAGCCAGAAGATCATCGCGCTACAGAACGAGATGGCATTCACCAAGGAAGCAGTCAAGCGCCTGCAGCGCGAATGCTTCATCGAACGCAAGATAAGCACTGGCGCCTACAAGCAGAAGGCGGCCGTCTACGAGGCGCGCATCGAGCAGATCAAGCACACCATCCCCGTGCTCGAGGCACAGCTGAAGGACGGACAGGCCACGAAGAGAGGCATCCTCGAGGTCAGGAAATGACTGCACGGGCGCTGACGCTGAATGCAACGCTGTTCATCACGCTGTGTGCGGCAATTGCGTCCGCGCTCATGTTCGTAATGTCGAAGCTGCCCCCCGCAACCTCGTTCATCGCGTCTGTAAGCACGCTCGCCCTCGGCATGAACCTCTGCACGCGTATCACGAAAAGGATCGGCGCAGCCACGCTGTTTTTTCTCTTGAGCGCCCTGCTGACGTTCGGGCTTTCGGACACGGGCGCAACAGGCTGGCAAAAACTCGTTTCATACCTGCTGGCAGGCATCGTTTTCGAGCTGGCGTTCCTCCTCCTGAATCTCAACATCGGTTCAGTCTGGCTCGCAATGGCGCTCGGCACTGGCATTGCTATCGCCAGCATACCCTTGAGCACCGCGTTCCTGCTGTCGCGCACATTGGCGACGAGCTTTCCATTAGAGCTGCTGAACCTCATCGCGATTGCCGGAACGGTCGGCATCGTCGCATCAGCGCTCTCTGCGATTGCCTGGCACTGGTGCGCGCTCACAAAACCCGTGCTACGCCTCGAAGCGCGGCTGCTGAGTCTTACAGATAGATGACCTTATTGCACAGGTGGCTGATCTGAGTCTTCTTGGTCTCAGACAACGCGTTCTTCAAGAAGCAGAAGATGACGGTGCCTTTAAGTTGCAATTGTTGAATGGTTTCGTGCAGGAACGCCAAAAATCGAGAATAGTTCCCCCTAAGAAAATCCCGAAGAACGACCCATTTATTTCTTTTTCTTCGGTTTCGCGCCCATCGTCAGGTCGTGCGTCTTCTCAAACTTTGCTTCCGTTTCCGGATCCATCGGCTCGAACACCAGGCCGCAGTCCTTGCACACGACCTGGTCGCGTTCCTTCGACGTCACGATGTTGACGCTCGCGCAGTCAGGGCATTCCTTGACCTCAGCTATGTCCTTGATCATGCCGATTTTACTGTTCCGGAAACTTATAAAGATTGTGATTGAAGAATCATCAGGTGTTGCGAGCACGGAGTACTCGCAAAACTACGCCCGTTCGAGATAGACCTTGGCGCGCTTCAGTTCGTAACGCAATTCCTTCAGGGCGCGGGCTTCCGAACGCGACGGCGCCATGCGGGACGTGCCGAGCTCGTTGCCGATGTCGGTGAAACTTTGGTCAAACCAGTAATGCCGCACGATGACCTCCCTTCGTTTCGGGTGAAGCGCGAGCACGGCATTCCGCACGCGTTCCCCCAGTTCGGCATCGAACGTCTCCGGAACGGGCGCCGCGATCATCGCGCCGAGCTCGCCGCCCTTGAGCGGTTCGTTCAAGGATCTCATCGGACGCTCGCGACACTGATCCATGGCGTCTCGCACCCACCAGTGGGCATAGGTCGAGAACTCGAACGGCCTTCCCGTGGCGGGATTGATGCGCGCGAGATCATACTTGTCCAGCGCCTTCATCAGCCCGAGCGCGCCCTCCTGCGTCAGGTCATCGAGTTCCTGATAACGGCCTCTGCGCCGCGCGATGGCGCGCACGAACGGCACATAGGAAAGGAGGAACCGCTCGCGCGCGGCAGCGTCGCCTGATTTTGCCGCGACCAGCAGTTCCCGCGACGCTTCCTTGGACAGCTTCGGATAGTGCATACCGTCGGTGCGGAAACGCGCCCTATATAAAATTAATGCAGCATGAAGAACCCATCATCGCAACCGCTCGTAGTCTTCGCGAGAAATCTTTGCCTCCTCCAAGATTGCAATAATCAGACCTTTCCCCAACGGACGGTTGCTGTGCACCGGCACGCTAACGCAGCGCCCATCAGGATGCTCATGCCAAACGTGACTGCCGCGTTGACGAGCTCGGAAAAACCCGAGCCGTTCCAAGATACGGCACATTTCCTTGCCAGAAACCGGTATGAGCCTAGGCACGCACGGCGACGTGCTCGACTTTCACGAACTTCAAAAGATCAGGACGTTCTTTCTTGTCCATCAAGCACAATTCAATGACTTCCTTGATACGCGCGAGCGCTTGTTTGATGGTCTTGCCTTGCGTGACGCAACCTCTCAAACTCGGAACTTTCACGACATACCAGCCATCCTCATCCTGCTCGATGAGCACGGTGAAGTTATAGACCTTGGTCTTCATGATTGCTGAGACGTCTTTTGGACTTATTAAGTTTTGCACGTTGCACCTCCGAGAAACCATGAGCGTTTGTATTTTAGGTGCGTTGCGGTCAAAAAACCGGAAGGTTTCCGGTGCAACCGGAAGAACCACGGATGTATTTAAGAATGCTCCGGAAGAACCACGGAAAAGAGAAACCGTTCTTTATAAAAAAATCACGCGCCCTGCATCTGCTTCAGAATGCTCTCTTTGCCCGTCCAGTCCAGCGCTTCCTTCAGCACCTGCAAAATTGTCTCGACGGGGATGATGACGATCTTCTTCAGGCGTTCGGGCGTCAGCACGATGTCCTGCAGGTTTGACTTAGGAACAATCACTTTCTTGATGCCGGCATCAATGGCCGCCTCGATCTTCGCGGAAACGCCACCGATGGGCAACACGTCGCCGCGCACCGACAAGGAACCCGTCATCGCATACTCC